>UQDI01000001.1 GCA_900539725.1 uncultured Eubacteriales bacterium
CCTTCTATGTCTTATATATACCCAACAAATGTGTATTTTAAGAGGTTTTAAGCAAAAAAAGTAGGCATAATTTTTAAAAAATATGCCTACTTTGTCAACAGTCTGTGGCCTAGATTATATCTAGGCCTTTTCTTTTTATCACAGAATTGAGTACTTATTTATCACGGACTAATATTCAAAACTTTAAGATTTTGTATATTACTTTTTTATATAGATTTACTTTATAAAAAATGCTTTTAATATGAAGCAATTTATGATATAATAATTAAATATAGATAATGGGGTTATTGTATGCAAAAATGGTTTTTGAAAAACAGAAATGCTGAGAATTATTCGGCGGTTAAGAGCATAGTAAAGGATGATCTACTAGCAAAAGTTCTTTGCAATAGAGGCGTTGTCGATGCTGATGAAGTCATTGATTACTTAAACGATGACTACACTAAGATTTACAGAACTGATGGCCTTTCAGATATGGACGTGGCGCGCGAAATTATTAAGGACGCTATCGAGAATCATAAAAAAATCAGAATTGTTGGTGATTATGACTCGGACGGCATCATGTCTACTACGCTTTTACTTAGAAGTCTTAAGTCCTTTGGGGCGGAGGCTAGTTTTGAAGTGCCTGACAGAAAGGCGGATGGCTACGGCATCAATAAGCGTATAGTTGATGGCTGCATTAAAGATGATGTAGCAGTCATAATTACTTGTGACAATGGTGTATCAGCCTTTGAAGCAGTGAAATATGCTAAGGATAACGGCATAAATGTCATTGTTACCGATCACCATTTACCAAAAATTGAAGATGGCAAAGAGATTTCTGTTGAAGCGGATGCAATAATTGACCCAAAAGTTGAAAAATCATCCTATCCATTCAAGGAGATATGCGGAGCCTTTGTCGCTTTTAAATTAATTACATATATTAGCAAAGACTACGACTTTAATCCTGATTTAATTGATGAAATTATTCAGTATGCAGCTTTTGCGACTGTAACAGACATCATGCCGCTACTTGATGAAAACCGTGACCTTGTAAAGAGAGGCCTACAGCTAATGAACTCAAGACCAGCCAAGGTATTCTATCACTTGAAGAACGAGTTAAAAGTTGATAAGGAGATAAATGTATTTCATATTGGCTTCATCTTGGGACCATCAGTCAACGCAATAGGCAGGCTAAGTAATGCAAATCACGCAATTGCGGCCTTTGAGTCTTGTGATGATGATAGTATAATTGCCATTTGCAAGGAATTATACGCTCTTAATCAAGAGAGAAAAGATTTGACAGAGCTTGGCTACGATGTGGCAATAAAAGAGATAGAAGCAGATGAGGCTTTTGAGGACAAGGACATAATCATAGTTAAATCCAAAGATATAGAAAGAAGCGTCGCGGGTATTGTTGCTGGAAGGCTTAAGGAAAGGTATTACAAACCAGCCATAGCCTTATATGAAGAAGATGGCGTTCTATATGGTTCGGCAAGGTCTATTGAGGAATACAATATATTTGACGAGTTAAACAAGGCGAAGGAGCTTTTAAATAGCTTTGGCGGACATAAACTGGCGGCGGGCTTAGAGCTTAAGCTTGATAATTATGACGATTTTGTCAGATTTTTAAATGAAAATTCGGCTCTAACAGATGAGGATAAGATAGAAAAGATATATATCGATGCCTTTTATCCAATTGATTTTCAAAAGTTTTCGACTTACGACACAATTGAAAAGTTAAAACCATTTGGAGAGAAGAACCCTGCGGTACTATTTGCTGATAAAGACCTTGTTTTAAAGGATATAAGCGTTTTTGGACAGAATCGCAGCGTGATAAAGCTAAAATTCAGAACTAAGCTTGATAATATAATGATGGCTATACTATTCTACAAGGAAGATGAACTTAAAAAAGACTACGAAGATCAGTTTAACTCTGATATATACAGGGATTTAGCAAGTGGCAAGGAGATAATTATGGACATTTGCTACAATCTTAGGATTAATGAGTACATGAATAATAAAAATCTTGAGATAAATATTAAGCACTTTAGATTTAGGAGGTGAGCTTATGATAGAAGATTTAATCAAAATTATTGAAAAATACATGACTGAAGAGGAAGTAGCCTTTGTTATGAAGGCTTATGAATATGCTAAAATGATGCATAAGGATCAAAAGAGAAAGTCCGGCGAGCCTTATATAATTCACCCTGTCAATGTCGCTATCATACTCGCTGACCTAGATATGGACGTCGAGACCATCATAGCTGCGCTTCTTCATGACGTGGTTGAGGATACGTCTGCGACTTATGATGATGTAAAGAACATGTTCTCAGAGGACATCGCAAATATTGTCGATGGCGTAACAAAGTTAAATAAATTAAATTACAAGAGCTCTGAAGATTTTCAAGCGGAAAACCTTAGAAAGATGATTCTTGCTATGAATAATGACATCAGAGTCATTATTGTAAAGCTTGCAGACAGGCTACATAACCTTCGTACACTTGAGTATATGAACGAAGAAAAGCAAAAGCAAAAGGCTAAGGAAACTATAGAGATATATGCGCCACTTGCTGGCAGGCTCGGAATTTTCAAGATTAAGTGGGAGCTTGAAGATTTATCTTTAAGGTATCTTGATCCAGAAGGCTACTACGACTTGGTTGAGAAGATCAACAAGAAGAGGAGCGAACGCGAGAAAGAGATCAATGAGATTATAAAGGCTATATCAACTGAGCTTGATAAGCAAGAGCTTCACTACGACATAAGCGGTAGACCGAAGAATTTCTACAGCATATACAAGAAGATGAATGGCAAGAACAAGAGCTTTGAGAGCATATATGATTTAATTGCCGTGAGGATTTTGGTCGACACGGTTAAGGATTGCTACGCTGTTTTAGGTATAGTTCACTCCATGTGGAAGCCGCTTCCAGGCAGATTCAAAGACTACATAGCTATGCCTAAGCCAAACATGTATCAATCCTTGCATACAACTGTTATTTCTGACACTGGCGAGATATTTGAGATACAGATTAGGACTTATGAAATGCATGAAGTGGCCGAATACGGTATCGCTGCGCATTGGAAATATAAAGGTGGCAAGGCTCAAGGCAAGGACGTTGATAACAAGCTTGACTGGCTAAGGCAATTGCTTGAATGGCAAAAAGACTTAAAGGATCCAAAAGAATTTATTGATACGTTAAAGATAGACTTTTTCGATGACGAGGTTTTTGTTTTCACGCCTAATGGTGATGTTGTCGACCTTCCAGAAGGCTCGACTCCAGTCGACTTTGCCTATAGAGTACACACAGGCGTTGGTAACACTTGTGTTGGAGCTAAAGTTGACTCAAGGATAGTCCCACTAAACTATAAGCTTAAGAATGGTAATATAGTTGAGATTATCACGCAAAAGTCAGCTTCTGGTCCAAGTAGAGACTGGCTAAAATTTGTAAAGAGCCCAAGAGCTAAACAAAAGATTAAACAATGGTTCAAGTCTAAAGAAAAAGACATCAGCATAGAGAAGGGCAAGGAGCTATTTGATAGAGAAGCGAAAAAGCTTGGACTTGATACAAATATTCTTGATAATGAAAAGATTTATAATAAATTAGCAAAAGAGCTTTCAATTAACTCGGCAGATGATTTGTTCGCATCCATTGGCTATGGCAATTTTAAAGAAAAACTAGTTATTAATAAGATTTTAAATATTAAAAATGCTATAGAAAATATTGGTCTAACAAAGAACGAGGACGACTACCTAAAGAGCTCTTCATCGAAGAAAGATGCTACAGGCGTTAAAATCGATGGCCTTGAGGGCATGAAGATAAAGTTTGCCAAGTGCTGTAACCCAGTGCCCGGCGATGAAATCATTGGTTTTGTTACTAGAGGCTATGGTGTTTCTATACACAGGAAGGACTGCACAAACATTGCCAATTTCTTAGACTCAGACAGATGCCTTGAGGCAGAATGGGATGCTGCATCGATTGAAAAGTTCCTTGCAAATGTTACAATCAGAGCGGTTGACAGGACAGGAATACTTTCAGAGATAACTGCTATGGCGAAAGAAGCAAATGTTGGTATACAATCACTTAGTGCAAAGAGCAATACCATTAGCGATATATTTATATATTTGACATTTGAAGTCGTAGGAAAGGATGAGCTTGACAAGATGATACAAAAGCTTAAGACTATAAACGGCATTTTAGATGTGTACAGGTCATAGATATGAGAGCAGTTGTACAAAGAGTAGAAGAAACTCGTTTAGAAGTTGATGAAAAAGTAATTAGCAAGATTAATGGCGGACTTTTGGTCTATATCGCTGTTGAAGATGACGATACAGAGGCAGATCTTGATTATATCATCAAAAAAGTGACTAATCTAAGGATATTTTCTGACGAAGATGACAAGATGAATCTATCTGTTCAAGACATAGGTGGCGAGATACTTCTTGTTTCGCAGTTCACTTTATATGGTGACGCGAGAAAGGGCAATAGACCAAACTTTATGAAGAGCGCCAAGGCTGAAAAGGCTGAGAGCTATTACGAAATATTTAAAGAAAAGCTAAAGGCAAGTGGAATAAAATATCAATCGGGCGTTTTTGGAGCGGATATGCATATACATGCACATCTATCGGGACCGGTTACTATATTATTAGATTCAAAGAAGGAGTTTTAGATGAATATTTTTAAGAAAAATGTTGGGGTTTATGGATCAAATTCATATATCATCAGTAATGATGCTGGCGACGCCATAATCATAGACGTTGGTGGTAGCGCTGATGATTTATACGCTTACATCAAAGAGCATAATTTAAATCTAAAAGCAATACTACTTACACATGGTCACTTTGATCACGTTTTGGGCGTAAACGCTTTGAGAAAATTAACAGGAGCACTATCTTATATATCTAAAGACGATTTAGAGATGACGCAAAAAACTGATTTTATGCTAAATGACAAGATGAGAAATTATATCGACGAGCCCATCAATATAGATAACACGATTGATGAAGAAGGCAGTTTGAAATTTGGCGATATCGAAGTTAATGTGATTAAGACACCAGGCCACACAAAGGGCGGCCTAACATATCAAATTGAGGACGGCTTATTTGTTGGCGACACAATATTTTTCCACTCAGTTGGTAGAAGCGACCTTTATGGTGGCAATGAAGCTGAACTAATTGACTCTGTTAATAGAGTTTTGGCTTTAGAGGGTAATTACACAATATATCCAGGTCACAGCATGAACACATCATCTGATGAAGAAAGGGCAAATAATCCTTACGTAAATGCTAAGAGAAGCTAGTATAAAGAGGATAAAGGAGCTCTTTTGGGAGTTTCAAAACATAAGACCCGGTATTTCTTATGAGATTTTGGATGATGGTGTGAAATTTTCTATAGATGGCAAAGAGAGGACGCTTACGGGTTTTGAGGCGCTTAGAAATAATGAGATGAAATCTCTTATATATAAGGAGTTCTTAAAGGAAGGCCTAAGTCTTCCTTGGGGTATACTTACTGGCATTAAGCCACTAAAGCTATATGCCAAGGCAGATGACAAAGAGGCTTTCAAAGAAAAATTTTTTATCTCAGATGAAAAGTTTGAGCTAATGGAGAGAACTTTTAGAAATCAGCATCTTAACTTTGAGCCGAAATATAGCTTGTATATACACATACCATTTTGCAAAGGGATTTGCTCCTACTGTTCATTTTACACAAACGATATAACAAAGAAAGCTTATGATTTTACTAAGTACATTGACGCTGTGATCGATGAGATGAAGATTGAGAGCAAAATTAGAGATATATCGGAGCCGGACAGCATATACATAGGTGGCGGAACACCATCTGCAATTGATAAGGCTAATACCCAAAGGCTTTTAAAATACATTAATGAGAATTATAAATTTAAAGAGCTGACATTTGAGTGCGGCAGAGCCGATACTATGGATAAGGAGCTACTTGATATACTTGATATATATGGTGTAAGTAGGATCTGCATCAATCCGCAGACTATGAATGAAGAGACGCTCAAAAGAGTTCACAGAAATGCTGGCCTTGATGAGCTTTATAAGGTTTATGAACTTGCTAGAGGATATGATTTTGATATCAATATGGATCTTATCATTGGTCTTGAAGGTGAAAGCAAAAATGATTACATTAACTCGGTTAAAAAGCTTATAGCTATGAGGCCTGAGTCGATTACCATACACAATTTAGCTCTAAAAAGAAGGGCAGTTCTAGCTCAAAATGATTTTAAGCTCGAAAATATTGATTTATCTAAAGAAATTTATGCCAGGCTTTATGAGGCGGGCTACGAGCCTTACTACATGTACAGGCAGAAGATGACTAACTCAAATCTAGAGAATGTAGCTTTTTCACTAAGGGGCAAGGCGTCTATTTACAATGTGATTTCGATGAACGATTTGACAAGCATATACGCTTTTGGCGCTGGAGCCGTATCAAAATACATTGACAAGGACAATTTAGAGCGCAAATTTAATTACAAAGACATTGATTTGTATATAAAAAACGTTTATAATAAAGATATATAGATTATTGGGAGGATATTTATGGAAACAATGGGAAACTTACGCAGGAGTGACTACTGCGGGGAACTAAGGATGAAGGACATAGAAAGGGAAGTTGTACTAATGGGTTGGGTGCAAACTCAAAGAAACTTAGGACAACTTATCTTTGTTGACATAAGAGACATCAGTGGTATATCACAAGTTGTTTTTGATGAGACCATCACTAAGGATGTCTTCGAAAAGGCCAAGGGACTTAAGGGCGAATACGTTATAGCCGTTAGAGGCAAGGTTAGAGAGAGATCTCAAAAGAACCCACATATCCCAACTGGCGATATCGAAATTTTAGCCGAAGAGCTTAAAATACTTGATACAGCTCAAACTCCACCTATTTACGTAAAAGACGATGACAATGTAGGCGAGCAAATGAGATTAAAATACAGATTCTTAGACCTAAGAAAGCCATTCATGCAAAAAACTCTTATGACAAGAGCAAAAATTTATAAAGCTTTCAGAGACTTTTTAAATGACAACAGATTTATAGAGATAGAAACACCTATACTTGGCAAATCAACTCCAGAAGGAGCTAGAGACTATATCGTTCCAAGTAGAGTTAACCCTGGAAAGTTCTTTGCCTTACCACAATCACCACAATTGTTTAAGCAATTACTAATGGTTTCAGGCATGGATAGATACTACCAAATCACTAAGTGCTTCAGAGACGAAGACCTTAGAGCCAACAGACAACCAGAGTTTACTCAAGTCGATATCGAAATGAGTTTTGTTGATGAAGACGATGTTATGTCAATCAATGAAAAGCTTATAGCACATATATTTAAAGAAATTTTGGATATAGATATCAAGCTTCCTTTAAGAAGAATGCCGTTTGATGAAGCGATGGATAAGTATGGCGTGGATAAACCGGACTTAAGATTTGGTTTCTTGATTCACGACGTGAGCAGCATATTCAAAAACAGCGGCTTTAAGTTGTTTAAAGATACTGTTGACGCTGGCAATATGGTTAATGCAATCAACGTTGACGGCTACCAAGATAAATTCACTAGAAAAGATATTACTAAGCTAGAAGACTTCGCAAAGACATTCGGAGCAAAGGGACTTGCTTGGGTTAAGTATGTAGATAATGAATTTACTGGTCCTATAGCAAAATTCTTTACTGATGAAGAAAAAGAAGCTCTTATTAAAGAGATGGATATAAAGAACAACGACCTAATTTTATTCGTTGCAGATAAAAAATCCATTGTTAAGAAGACACTTGGTAACTTAAGAAATGAAATAGCAAAAGAATTAAATTTAAATGATCCAGATAAGTTTGAACTACTTTGGATCACAGACTTCCCATTATTCGAATACAGCGAAGAAGAAGGCAGATACATGGCTATGCACCATCCATTCACGCATCCTAAGATTGAGGACATACCATATATCGAAGAAAGAAAAGATACTGTTAAGGCAAAAGCGTACGATATCGTTATCAACGGCGAAGAAATTGGCGGAGGCAGTATAAGAATCAATAACTCTGATTTACAAGAAAAGATGTTCAAGGCACTTGGCTTTACTAAGGAAAGAGCTGAAGAACAATTTGGTTTCTTCATCGAAGCCTTCAAGTATGGAGCTCCACCACATGGAGGCATTGCCTATGGTCTAGATAGATTTGTTCAATTACTTACAAAGCATGACAATATCAAAGACGTTATCGCTTTCCCTAAGACACAATCAGCAACAGACCTATTGACAGGAGCACCAAGTGAAGTTGATGACAAGCAATTACATGAAGTATCAATAAAGGTTGATGTGGATGAAGCCGCAAAGAACGATTAGGACGAGAGTTGTATTAGGAGACGAAGTTTACAATAGTTTTAAAGATGTAAATGTTTTAATAGTAGGCATAGGCGGCGTTGGCTCATTTACTTTAGAATCCTTAGTTCGCTTTGGTATAGAGCATATAACTATAGTTGATTACGATACGGTAAGTGAATCCAATATCAATAGGCAGATATTAGCCCTTGAAGATACCATTGGCAAGAAAAAAGTCGATGTCATGAGGGAAAGACTACTTAAGATTAATGACGAACTCGATATAAGATGCATAGACAAGATTTATTCAAAAGAGATAAATGACGAGATATTCGATAGAGACTACGATTATGTAGTAGACGCCATTGACATGCTAAAAAATAAAATTGAGCTGATTGAGACTTGTATAGAAAAGGACATAAAGATTATCAGCGCAATGGGCTGCGGCAACAAGCTTGATCCGACTAAGCTTGAGATATCAACACTTGATAAGACGAGCGTCTGCCCATTAGCAAGAAAGTTAAGACAAAAGATAGATAAAAAAGTACAGAAGAAGATAAATGTAGTTTATTCAAAAGAACTACCCATAGAGAAAAAATTAAAGGATGATGATAAGGTGGTGACAGGGTCGATATCCTTTGTAACAGCTACAGGCGGCTTATTAATCGCGTCTAAGCTTGTTAACGACCTATTAGATGGAAGAAAATGAAAGCATAGGTAGAATTATTAAGATAGAGGCTGGCGAAATGCTAATCTCTATGAAGAGAGACTCGGCTTGCGGCTCGTGTGAATCGTGTGCTGCTGGATGCGAAGCAAAAGAGCACATAATTAAAGCAAAGCCAAGAGCAAATTACAATGTAGGCGATTTAGTATCTATAAAAGTCGATTCAAGAAAGATGCTTAGAGGGGTAATGATGGTTTATTTAGTGCCACTACTAGCATTTTTGATAGGAATTTTTGCTTCAAACTATATTTTTAATAAATTAAGCTTTAAAGTTCCTGATTTTTATAGTATAATAATGGGTGTAGTCCTACTATTAATATCTCTAGTCATAGTTAAGTCATATGACAAAAGATATTCTAAGGAGGATAATGATTTATTAATCATAAATAAGCTAAATTAATTTAATTAAAGGGAGGAAATTAACATGGATTTTGACAATCTAAAAAAGACAGACAAAGAGATTTTTGATGTCATCGAAAAGGAACACGATAGACAACAAGATCACTTTGAAATGATAGCATCTGAAAACTATGTTTCAAAAGCTGTTATGGAAGCAATGGGAAGTGAATTAACTAACAAGTACGCTGAAGGATATCCAGGAAAAAGATACTACGGCGGATGCGAAGTAGTTGACATCGCTGAAAACATTGCTAGAGATAGACTATGTAAGTTATTTAACGCAGAACACGCAAACGTTCAACCACACTCAGGAGCTAATGCCAATATCGGTGTTTACTTCTCAATATTAAAACCTGGCGACAAAGTATTAGGTATGAACCTTAACGAAGGTGGTCACTTAACACACGGTTCACCAGTTAACATCTCAGGATCATTCTTTGACTTTGCTGCTTATGGCGTTGACTCAAAGACAGAAGTTATCAATTATGATACAGTTAGAGAAATAGCTCTAAAAGAAAAACCAAAGCTAATCGTAGCTGGTGCAAGTGCTTACCCAAGAATCATCGATTTCAAGAAATTTAGAGAAATAGCTGACGAAGTAGGCGCTATGCTAATGGTAGACATGGCACACATCGCTGGTCTAGTAGCTACAGGCTTCCATCCATCTCCAGTACCTTATGCAGATTTCGTTACAACAACAACTCATAAGACACTAAGAGGACCTAGAGGAGGAGCTATACTTTGTAGAGAAGAAAACGCTAAGAAGCTTGACAAAGCTATCTTCCCAGGAATCCAAGGTGGACCACTAATGCACGTTATAGCTGCAAAAGCAGTTGCATTTGGTGAAGCACTAAAACCAGAATTTAAAGATTATTGCAAGCAAATCTGTGACAACGCTCAAGTACTTGCTAAAGAACTTGATAAATATGGATTCAGATTAATTTCAGGCGGTACAGATAACCACCTAATCCTAATCGATATCAAAAAGAAAGGCTTCACTGGTAAAGAAGCTGAAGCAATGCTTGGTGAAATCGGTATTGCAGTTAACAAAAACACAATTCCTAACGAAACTGAATCTCCATTCGTTACAAGCGGTATCAGAATTGGTACTCCAGCTTTAACAACTAGAGGATTCAAAGAAGACGAAATGAGAGAAGTTGCTGAAATCTTCAGAGATACATTTGATACATCAATCGACAGAAAACAAATCAGACAAAGAGTATCAGACATCTGCAAGAGATTCCCAATGTACGAAGGTATATTCTAAAAAACGAATAAAGATTATATTAGAAGCGAAAGATATCTTTCGCTTCTTTTTTTATGCGCGATAATGGCATAGGAAGCATATTGATCTAAGCATAAATCATAAAATAGAAAAATCGTTTTACGCTTAAAACGATATAGCTAAATCGATATTAATCTAAATTGTATAAGCAATTCTATATTAATGAGAAAATATATCTTTTAATAGATATTAAAGTGTTGAAAACTGCGAGCCTTTATGTTATAATAATTAGGATAAGGAGGTGTCTGTATGAATAGAGCTGTAGTTAGTATAGTAGGCAAACCAAACGTTGGTAAATCAACTTTATTTAATAAGATTGTTGGTAGAAGAATATCTATCACTGAAGACACACCTGGTGTAACAAGAGACAGGATATACGCTGAAGCAAGCTGGCAACAACACGTTTTTGACATCATCGACACTGGTGGACTTGATCCCTTTGATGACGACAAGATCATGTCAAACATTCGTAAGCAAGCGAACATCGCCATCGAAGCGTCTGATGTGATACTCTTTGTAGTTGATGGAAAAAATCCTGCCACTGCACTTGACCATGAGATTGCAAATATATTAAGAAAATCAAATAAAAAGGTTATTTTAGTCGCAAACAAGACTGAGGGCAAGATAAAAGATGAGTTTTACAGTGTTTATGAACTTGCTTTAGGCGAACCGATATCAATATCGGCTGAGCAAGGCCTCGGTATAGGGGACCTTCTTGATGAGATTGTAAAGAACTTCCCTGAAGACAGAGACTTTGAAGAGAAAGAAAATTTATTAAAGGTCGCTTTTATCGGAAAGCCAAATGTTGGCAAATCATCCTTAACAAATAGAATCTTAGGCGAAGAGAGAGTTATAGTAACTGATATCGCTGGAACTACAAGGGATGCGATTGACTCATATATTAATATAAAAGGCCAAGAATTCATGTTCATCGACACAGCAGGTCTTAGAAAGAAGTCTAGAGTTGATTCATCTGTTGAAGCATACTCGCAAGTTAGAACGCTTTCAAGTGTTGATAGAGCTGATGTCTGCGTATTTTTAATAGACGGGATTGAAGGCTTTACTGAGCAGGACTCAAAAGTAGTTGGTTACGCTCACAATCAAGGCAAGGCCATAATCATCTGCGTTAATAAATGGGATATAGTAGAAAAAGATTCGAAGACTATGAAAACATTTACTGACAGCCTTAGAAATAATCTGCCGTTCTTATCATATGCGCCAATATTATTTATTTCGGCACTAACTGGTAAGAGGGTAGATGAGCTTATTGACAAGATTATGGAAATAAATGAATCATATAGCCATAGGCTTTCAACTGGTCTTTTAAATGACATAATCGCAAACGCGACACTAATCAATCAACCACCATCAGACAAAGGTAAGAGGCTTAAGATACTTTACGCAACACAGTCAGGCATTAGGCCACCAGAGTTTACAATCTTTGTTAATGATAAGGAGCTAACACATTTTTCATATACAAGATTTTTGGAAAACCAAATAAGAAATGTTTATCCTTTCGAGGGAACATCCATAATCATAAACTATAAGAACAGGAGCGAGTAATGAAGGTTGTAATATTATTTCTTCTTTCTTACTTGATCGGCTCGGTCTCAAACTCTTATATCTTAGGCAAAATTTTTAAGATGAAGGACATTAGAGACTACGGAAGCAACAATGCTGGCGCTACTAATGCGTTTAGAGTCTTAGGAGCAAAGCTTGGTATAATCACGCTGCTCTTAGACGTATTAAAAGGCGTTTTAGCTGTGTATCTAGCTAGATACTTTGAAGTAGCTTATGCTCAGTACATCGCTTTACTAGGCGCGGTTCTTGGCCACGATTTCCCATTCTACTTGAATTTTAACGCAGGCAAAGGCGTTTCAACAACTGTGGGCGGAATAATTGCCATAGACTATAAGCTTGGAGCAGCGATTGTAGTTTCAATGTTTATTATAGTTTTGATTACAAAATACGTTTCATTAGCGTCTTTACTTATGTTCATAGGCTTCTTTATATGCACATGGCTTAAGTTTAAAGAGATAAATTTAGCTGTAATTCTTAGCTTTGCTATTGCAGCCCTTGGCATAATAAGGCACGCTAAGAACATTCATAGACTAGCAAAAGGAGAAGAAAATAAATTTTATATATTTAAAAAGTGAGGCAGAGTTTTGAAAATTTCAATTATAGGTGGAGGTAGCTTTGGTTCAGCACTAGCTATACATCTAGCAAAGAGTCAAGAAGAATTAAGTCTATACATTAGAAATAAGGATTCTTACAATTTAATAAAAGAAACTCGTATGAATAAAAAATATTTGAAGGAAGTTAAAATTCCTGAGAATATAGTTTTGCTTAACGATATAGAAGAAGCAGTTAAAGACGCTGATATCGTTGTGCTTGCGGTACCAAGTCAGGAGCTTAGAAATGTTTTAAAGACTATTGAAGCTTATATTAATGAGGATAAGATCTTTGTTAATGTTAGTAAAGGTATTGAGATAGCTACACTTAAGACTATGAGCGAAGTCTTCTATGAATTCAATCCAAAGGGAAGATTTGTATCATTATCTGGTCCATCACATGCAGAGGAAGTTGCTGTCGGCATACCGACAACCATAGTCAGCGCTTCAAAATCTGTATCCGATGCAGAATTAATTCAAGATGTATTTTCAAGCGATAATTTAAGAGTATATGTTAACGATGACCTTTTAGGCGTTGAACTTGCAGGAGCAACTAAAAACATTATTGCTTTAGGAAGTGGTATATGTGAAGGAAGAGGCTACGGTGACAACACTAAGGCGGCACTTATCACAAGGGGTATACACGAAATAACAAAGCTTGGACTTGCTCTTGGCGCTAAGGCATCAACTTTCTATGGACTTGCTGGCATTGGCGACTTGGTCGTTACTTGTACTAGTAAGCACTCAAGAAACAAAACTTGTGGTGTATATATAGGCGAAGGCCTTTCGACAGATGGTGCCATTGACAAGGTTGGCATGGTTGTAGAAGGCATAAAGACTACTAAATCGACTTATATGCTTAAAGAAAAATACTCTGTTGAGATGCCTATAGTTGATATGATGTATAAACTTTTATACGAAGACTACCCTCTAGACAGCGTTGTAGCTGAGCTTATGGGAAGACCACTTAAGCATGAGATGGAAAAGTATGAAGATAGATAAGAAGAACGGCAAAGGCTTCTCAAGTTTCTTAGGAGCTCTAGTTGCTTTTATATTTATAATCATAGCTTTTAACACCATAATCACATCCTTCTTTAAAAAGGATATCAAGACACAGACGCCTGTTGAAGAAGTTTTTTATAATTCGGTTGCGATGAACTCGGCACTTATTAAGACTGAAGAAGTTTATCAAGCAGGTAGAAATTCTTACTTCACGACACAAGCTAAAGAGGGCGAAAAGGTAAAAAGAGGTCTTGAAAATTTAAGTGTAACAAAGAGCGCAAATGATCTTATTGATAAAAAGATTGATGCAATAAATAAAAGGCTAAAGGATCTTGATTATGATACCTCTGGTGAAGAGAGTATTGATCAAAAGGCTATGAATAGAAAGATTAAGGCTTTACAGATCAGCATAAATCAAAAGAGATACGAAGATCTTTCTCAAATATTAAACAGCAGTGAAGATGAAGAGGATAAATACTACGAAAGTATTAAAAACTACTCCATTGACAAGCTTTTAGAGATGAAGGACGAGCTAAACGAAAGCAAGAGAAGTGAGGCACCAGCTGTAAAAGTGTCGATGTCGGGTATAGTTAGCTACTTTATCGATGGACTTGAAGATAAGTATACGAATGAAAATTTTGATGCCTTATTTGAGAAGGATTTGATTGAAGATAGCAAGAGCTACAGCCTAAACCAAGGCAAGAGCAATGACAACTTTAAGATACTTGATAATTTCTCTATGAATATACTAGCTTTTTCAGACGATAAAAAGCTTGAAGATATCAAGGTTAATGATGTAGTACTGATTGAGTGGGATCTAACAGGAACAAAGACATATGCGAGAGTACTTAAGAAAGAAAAAACTGGAGATACTTATAAATTTCTATTAAACATAAGAGAGAGAATATCTGAGCTTTATAAGGACAGATTCTCTAAGATGGAAATCATTTTTGACGAGTACAAGACATTTAAATTACCAAAAAGCGCCTTAGTTGATAGGGGAAGCGAAAAAGGGGTATATATAAAAGACATAGATAATACTATAAGATACAAAAGAGTGCTTTTAGTCGGAAGTGACCGTGACAACATTTACGTTATGAGGACTGACGACAACGGTCTTATGAAGTATAAGAAGCTAAAGTTTAAGAGCATAAAATATTATGACGAAGTTGTGGTATTTCCATCTACTGTAAAGGAGGGCGACATACTATAATGAGTGTAGGAGAAAATTTAATAGATCTTTTAGAGTCTATTGACAAAGAGATTGATCTTGCAGGTAGAAAGAAAGATGAAGTAAAGCTCTTGGCAGTAACAAAAACTGTCGATGTAGAGAGGATCAAAGAGATAAAAGAATTTGGTCTAAAAGAGATTGGCGAGAACAAAGTTCAAGAGATAGAAGAAAAGTATGACGCTTTAAAGGATGACTTCGACTTTCATATGATTGGCAGCCTTCAAAAGAACAAGATTAACAAGCTTCTAGGCAAGATAAAGCTGATTCATTCACTTGACAGCTTGAGCCTCATCGAGGCACTTGACAAGAGACTAGCAAATAATAATATGGAGCTAGATGGCTTATTGCAAGTAAATATCTCGAAGGAAGAGTCAAAGAGCGGCTTTTATAAGGATGAAGTAGAAAAGGTCCTAGAACAGATGCACGAGTACAAGAACTTACATATCGTGGGCTTCATGACGATGGCGCCATTCACAGAGGATGAGACTGTTGTTAGAAACACATTCAGAGGCCTTTACGAGCTAAAGGAAAAGCTGGCGGCAAAGAATTTTGACAATGTTGACTTAAAGTATCTATCCATGGGTATGACACATGATTATAAAATAGCAATACAAGAAGGATCAAATATATTGAGGATTGGCTCAAAGATATTTGGCGAAAGAAATTATTAGGAGGTTTATTATGGCTTTTATGGACAAAGTAAAGTATTTCTTAGGCTTTGGCAATGACGACGAATACGATGAGGAATACTATGACGAAGAAGAGGATGAAGTAGTGGAAGAAGAACCACAAAGAGAATCATCTTTCTTCTCAAAGAAGAAGGAAAAGGAAAATATTGTTCCTATTCAAAGAAAAACTGGAGCAATGATTATCACAGTACAAGAACCACTTGGCTATGACGAAGCGCCACTTATTATCGATGACTTAAGATTAGGCAAGGCAGTTGTTGTAAACTTCGAACAACTAGAAGCAAGTGTAAAGAGACAAATTTTTGACTTTATCAATGGCGGTATCTATGCTATTGACGGAAGCATTCAAAAGGTGACAAGAGACATCTTTGTTTTAGCACCAAAGAACATTGCTATAGACGGTATCAAAGACGAACTTAAAAACAGAGGCATGTTTCCATTTTAATGAATAAGTCAAAGAATTTAGATCATATAAGTACTGAGAACAAAGAGATTGCAAGAAGGGTTATAGATCTTTGTGAGATAGTGTCAAGGACTAAGTCCACTGAGTGCACAGACTTCTACAACCCTTTTGAAGTGAAAGAACTCACTTCGCTTATCAATACTTATGATACTATAAGTTTTAGCCTTATTGGGAATGAAGATTCTGAAAGTAAGGCTATTTTAATTTATCCTGAATACATGGACGAGGTAAATCCAGCTGACTATGTAAGTCTAGTTAAGATAGATAAAAAAGATTATGACATCGCTCACAAAGACGTTTTAGGCTCACTTCTTTCGCTTGGCATCAAGAGGGAAAAGCTCGGCGACATCATAATAAATGACGAAGCTATATACTTTTACATCAGAAACGAGATTTTGGATTATGTTTTACTTAATCTTGAGAAGATAAAAAACTATGGAGTGGAGCTAGAAGTAATTGATTTAGCTACGCCTATATCTAGAGATCTGGACTATGATGAAAAACTTATAACATGCGCATCAGCGAGGCTTGATCTAGTTTTAGCAAACGTATATAACTTGTCACGTAGCGATGCTAAAAATGCGATCGAGGCAGGCCTTGTTAAACTTAATTACAAGGTGACAGACAAGATTAGCGAAACGCTTGAAGTAGGCGACATGGTCTCTATGCGTAGGTGCGGAAGATTCATAGTCGGCGACTACTTGGGTCTTAGCAAAAAGGATAAACTCAAACTTATTATAAAAATTATAAAGTAGGTGTTACATGATTTATTTTTTAATAGTCGTATTAGCAGTGGCCTTGGATCAAGTCACTAAGTACTTTGCCAAGCTTCACTTAGAGGGAGAAGCTGCATACGAAATAATTCCAAACTTTTTTTCTTTTGATTACGTTGAGAATAGAGGCGCAGCCTTCGGCATTATGCAAGGCAGACACATTTTCTTCTTCATCGTAACTTTTATTGCCATTGCGATAATTTTATACATCTTCATAACAGAGTACGATACGCTTATGGGATATGAAAAAGTATTTTTGTCATTTTTCTTAGCAGGCATCTTAGGTAATTTCATTGACAGAGCCTTTAGAGGCTACGTTATTGACTTTATTTCATTTAAGTTTGGCTCGTATCAATACCCTTGCTTTAACCTTGCTGATAGCTACATGTGCGTTATCATTGTTCTATTTATCGGCTACTACATCTATAGAAAGATTAAAGATAAAAATGCAAGCAAAATTAATTAAGCTTAATGACGAAGATGCTGGTCAAAGAATAGATGTATTTTTAGCAAACTTTGATGATAGCAAAACGAGATCAATGTATAAAAAGCTTATTGAAGAGGGATACGTATCTGTCAATGGCAGTGCTGCAAAAGCGTCTTACAAGTTAAATGCAGGTGACATGATAGAGATAAGAGAGAAAGAGTCGAAACGCTTTGAAAAAATCGATATGGACATAAAGGTTCTGTATGAAGATGATGACATAGCGGTTATAGACAAGCCAAGGGGACTTATAGTTCATCCTACAAATGATGAGGAGATAAGTCTTGTAAATTTCTTGCTATATAGATTTACTTCACTGAGCAATATTGACGAGACAAGGCCGGGCATAGTCCACAGGCTTGACAAGGACACGAGCGGTCTTCTTATAATAGCGAAGAACAATGAAGCGCATGAAAAGATGAAGGAGCTCTTCAAGTCGAGAGAGATATACAAAGAGTACATCACCATAGCCGTGGGTAATTTTGATGATGAAGTGACTCTAGTTGATAAGGGCATAATGCGCGACCCAATCAAGAAGATTAAGATGTGTGCTTCAGATGAAGGCAAAAGGGCAATCTCCGAAATCCATTTACTTAAACAAAATGATGATTACTCTTATCTAAAGGTCATAATCAAAACGGGCAGAACTCATCAGATCAGAGTGCATCTTGCTTATCTTAACCATCCAGTTCTTGGTGATAGGACTTATGGCTATAGAGGCAAAATAAAAATGGACGGACAAGTCTTACATTGCAGAAAAGTAAGTTTCATCCATCCAATTACAAATAATTTAATAGAAATAGAAAGTGAAGTGCCAGCTTATTTTAAGGAGGCACTAATCAAAACGAATTTATATAAAGCTAAAGATCTACAGTGATGGTTTTGAAGTTCACATAGTTAACGAGGCCAGTCTTGCCGCTTGGGTGTTTCTTAACATTCTTCCTCGTAGTGAAGTCAACATCAACCTTGTTAGAGTCTTTGGCTTTTGAATTTTTTGCGGCAATTTTAGCTGCGAAGAGCAAGAGCTCGTCACTTGGGTAGCCACCTGACTTAATTACAACGTGCGAGCCAGGAAAGCCCTTGACGTGCATCCACACATCGTTTTTGTCAGCGACTTTGAAAGTGATGTACTCATTTTGCAAATTGTTCTTGCCGTAATACACTTTACTTGTATCGTCATAATCAATAGAATGTATGGCGATTTTTTTGGGCTTATTTTTTATTTTTTTATCCTTTTTAATGTATTTATTTTTAATTAGCTCAAAGTATATCTCGTCAAGGTTCTTTACATCGTCAGTTCTATCGATAGCGTCCATAACAAGCTCAAGATAGTTTATCTCGTCCTCAGTATTTTCGATTTGCTTTTCCAAAACTATCTCTCTTTGCTTCATTTTTTGATATCTTTTGTAATATCTTTGCGCATTTTGCACAGCAGATAGCTTTTGATCAAGAGGCACTGTGATCTCATTCATATTATCGTAGAAGTTTTCAAGCTTTATCTCTTTAAGTCCCTTGTTTATTTTGTGAATATTTGAAGAGATAAGGTCAGCGTATACTTTGTATGCCTCTCTGTTAGCACTTTCAAGCATCTCTTCTTTTTGCTTTTGTAATTTATTTCTCGCTCTCTTAAGGTTAGCGCTTACAGTGCGCCTCATGTTTTGCGAACGCTGCGATATTCTGTCCTTTTGGTCCTTTTCATAATAGTACTTATCAAGAAGCTCACTTATGCTTTCAAAACTTTCTTTCTCAAGCGAGGCATATTGATTTAGGCTAATGGCGTTGTAGGCGCTCTTTCTTTCGCTTAGCTTATAAATATTGAAGCTATAGTTATTTTCCCTCACTTCATCAAATGTAGATATGAATGACGAGATAAGTCTATTCGCAGCGCTATCATCAAGATTTTTTACTAAGTTCTTCTCGTCAATAGCTGCATCAAAAAGTATTTTGTTCGCAATTTCAGTACTTAAACCAAGGAAGGATCTCATAAGAAAGTCTCTAATCTCAAGCTCTGCATTATCCATCATCATCTCTTTAAGCCCTTCTTCATCAACGCTAATAGGTGAGACTCTATCAAAGACAGGCGGCCTTTCATATATAAGACCTGGTTCTATCTCTCTTTTGCTTGACATGATAGTCGAAACTCTTTTTATTGCATCAATGATCTTGTGATCTTCGTTACAAAGAATTATATTTGAGTACTTGCCCATGATCTCAACAACAAGATAGTAAAGAGCTTCTTCGTGAAATTCGTTGTAGCCTTTAAAGACGAACTGAGCAGCTCTATCGAAGCTAAATTGCTCGACTTTAACAAGCTTCGAGCCCGATAGATTCTTTCTAAGTATCATTGAGAAGAGTGGCGCTTCAGTCGGATTCTCTTTACTAACTTTGCTCACATAGAAGCGTGGGTTATTGCTCGAGGCACTTACCAAGACCTTGAAGGAAGCATCTTTGCTCCTCATATTGATCATTATCTCATCTTTTTCAGTTTGATATATCTTATCAACCCTCGATCCGATGTAATTACTATTGAACTCATCAGTCAAGGCTCTTGTTACTATTCCGTCAAATGACATCTAATCACTCCTTACTTATATTATATACAAAGATAGTCTATTTAAATATGAAGAATTTGTCATATTCTATATATATTTTTATAAATAAATGGTATAATATAAACATAAGGAGTGAGACTATGTTAAAGAGTATGACCTCATATGGTTCTAGTGAATACGTTTGTGAAAAGTATAAGATAAAATTTGAACTAAAGTCTGTGAACAACAGATACTTTGATTTAAACCTAAGAAGCCCACGCTCGCTTATCGAGTACGAGGACAAGATTAGGCTTGCGATTAAAAAGAGAATATCAAGGGCAAAGATAGATTGCTTCCTAACAGTTGTCTTCTTAGAGGATGATCCTAACGATGTTGAAGTGGATTTAGTATTTTTAAGAAAGTATATGAAGGCGCTTAGCTTAATTAAGGAAGAGCTTGGCCTTGATGACGAGATTAAGCTTGAAGACATAATCAGTCAACAAGAAGTTTTAAGCGTAGTGAAGAACAATTATGAAAATGATGAGTTTTTAGACATAATGCTTGAAACGCTTGAGAAGGCACTTGATAACTTTGACGACATGAGGATAAGAGAAGGCGAAAACCTTAAGAGGGACATATTAAATAATCTCACAGCAATTGAAGAGAATGTTGATAGAATCAAAGAAATATATATCAATTACACTGATGAATACAAAGAAGACTTCATGAAGAAGTACAATGAACTTATTGAAGACAAGAGCATTATCGATGAAAAGAGGCTTGAGTTTGAACTTGCACTATTAGTTGACAAATATGCCATCGATGAAGAGATAGTTAGGATGTGCAGCCACATATCTCAATTCAAGTCCATGCTTAATTCTGATGAGGCCATTGGCAAGAAGATGGATTTCTTAATTCAAGAGATGAATAGAGAGTCAAATACTATATTAAGTAAGACTAAAAACATTGATATCTCTAAGATAGGTGTCGAACAAAAGAACCTTATCGAAAAGATTAGAGAGCAAATACAAAATATAGAGTAGGTGAAGTATGGAATACATTAACGTAGGATTTGGTAATTTAATCAATAAACATAGGGTCATAGCTGTTGTAGGACCAGAGTCAGCTCCTATAAAGAGACTCATCATGGAGAATCGTGATACAATCAGACTCATAGACGCAACTTGCGGCAAGAAGACTAGAAGCGTTATCATCATGGATAACGAATCAATAGTTCTTTCAACGCTAGCGACTTCAACTATTAGCGAAAGATTGAATGGAGGTAATTAGATGAAAAGAGGGTTTTTGATAGTCCTTTCCGGGCCATCGGGCTGCGGTAAAGGCACTGTCGCTGACGAACTGTTCAGGCGTAACGACGATATAGTCTTTTCAGTCTCGGCGACAACTAGAGAAGCTCGTCCAGGCGAAGTAGATGGCAAGAGCTACTTCTTCTTAAGCGAAGAAGAGTTTCTAAAGAAAGTCGAAAACGATGAGTTCTTGGAATACGCTAGTGTTCACGGCCACTACTATGGTACGCCAAAAGATTTTATCACTAAAAAGATAGAAGAGGGCGAGATAGTACTGCTTGACATTGATGTTCAAGGCGCGCTTCAAATCAAAAAGAAGATGAAGGAAGTAGTCTTTATATTTCTAGTACCGCCATCGATGTCGGAGCTAAAGAGAAGACTAGTTGGCAGAGCAACTGAAAGCGAAAAGGATTTAGAGCTAAGAATTGCGAATGGCTTTAAAGAGATAAATTTTGTTGAAGAATATGATTTCTTTGTAGTAAACGATTACTTAGAGGACGCCGTTAGAGATATCGAGGCCATAATCAAAGCAGAACAACATAGAGCGAAGAGATTCAAATATATAAAAGATAGAGTATTGGGGGAAAACAAATGATTTATATTAAAAATAAAGAAGATTTAGAAACATTATCAAGATATGCCTTAGTTATGATACTTTCAAAAAGAGCTAGGCAAATAGTTGATGGAGCAGAAGCAAAGGTTGACACTGAGTCACACAATCCTGTATCCATCGCTATGGATGAATATCTTGAAGACAAGATAGAATACGATATATAAAATGAAGAAAAACATTGTAGTATGTGTCACTGGTGGCATAGCAGCTTATAAAGCGGCAGATCTCGTATCGAAGCTTTCAAAAGTACACAATGTAAGAGTACTTATGACGAGGGACGCGCTTCAATTTGTTGGCAGCGAAACCTTTAAGATACTTTCAAAAAATGAAGTTTATACAGATGTCTTTACTGATGAAGATAAGCCTATGCATATAGAGATAGCTAAGTGGGCAGACATCTTTGTTGTGGCGCCTGCATCAGCAAATACTATAGCTAAGCTTGCTCATGGCATATGTGATGATATGGTGAGTCTAGCAATTTTAGCTAGCAAGGCAAAAAAACTTGTGGTGCCAGCCATGAATACAGCTATGCTTGAAAATGAAGCTACAAAAAAGAACATTCAAACGCTTAAGGATAGGGGCGTAGACATACTTGAATCAGATTGCGGTCTACTTGCTTGTGGCGACGTAGGTAAGGGCAAAATGCCGGACCCAGCAAGAATAATTGATTTAATCGATTATCTACTTGCGAATAAAGACCTTAAGAAGTACAAGATACTTGTTACAGCTGGTCACACTGTTGAAGCGATAGACCCTGTTAGATACATCTCGAATCGCTCGACTGGTAAGATGGGCTATCACATTGCAAAAAAGGCTTACAATAGAGGAGCCGATGTCACTTTAATCATAGGACCAAATGACCTTGATATAAAAGATCCATTCAATATAGTAGACGTTGTATCGTCAAAGGATATGTACGAGGCAGTTAATAAGGAGTTTGTGGATGCAGATGCTTTGATTATGGCGGCTGCACCAGCTGATTTTACTCCAGCGAATTACAGTCCTGAAAAGATAAAAAAAGAAGTAGACGAAAGCAATGACATCAAGATAAAGAAGACTGAGGATATAATTAAGTCACTTAAGGACAAGAAAGAAGGAAAAGTCGTTATTGGCTTTGCGGCTGAATCAGAAAACGTTATTGAGAACGCAAAGAAAAAGCTAGTTTCTAAGGGAGCTGATATGATAGTAGCTAACGACATAACACTAAAGGGCTCAGGCTTTAAGAGCGACGAGAACAAAGTAAGTTTTGTCTATAAAAATAAAAATGCTACATCATTCGATTTAATGAAGAAGAGTGAATTAGCAGATATCATTCTTGATAATCTAGCTGTGCTTTTAAAAGACAGAAAGAAAAATTAATGTTTGTTCAAGTTGTTATTGACACAAAATCGAGAGTTTTAGATAGAGTTTTTACTTATAAGACAGATGAAGCCATTAGCGTTGGTACAAGAGTTTTAGTTCCCTTTGGTAGGTCGAATAAGCCTAGCATCGCTGTGGTTTTAAACACTTGTGATGAAGTAGACATTGACGAAGCAAAGATCAAGTCCATAATCAAAGTGCTTGATGACAAAGCCATCATCGACGAGAAGATGATTGAACTAGCTCTATGGCTTAGAAATAGATACATCTCGACTTATAACGACGCGCTTAGACTTGTATTTCCGCCAGGAGGAATTAAGGAGCTAGAGCTTTTTTACTATGCTAATGCTGATGTGCTTGGTCTTGAAAAAGATAAGGCATATACAAAGGATGAACTACTCAAAATCATTACAGCTAGTGATTTTACTAAGCTTATTAAAGACAATATCATTAGTGAAAAGTATAAGATTAAGCAAAAAGTTAAGGAGCACTACGAAAAATACATTAGCCTCGTGACTTATGACGAGGGTGTTAGTGAAAAGCAAAGAGCTGTACTTGATTATCTAAGGGACAATGATGGCAGCGCTTTGGAGAAAAATATAATCACTAGCCTTAATATATCGTCTTCACCAATCAAAACTCTTTTGAAAAAGGGCTTAGTGAGAGAAGATTTTATTCAAGAGTCGAGGAAGAGGGCTTACGATGTAGATTCTTATGAAAAGATTAAGCTCAATAAGGAGCAAGAAAAGGTTTACAAGCGCATGGAGCACTCGCTCGAACATGATTTAGGTGAAAAGTTTTTACTAAGAGGCGTGACTGGCTCGGGCAAGACAGAAATTTACTTACATCTTGTTGAAAAATGTCTTCAAATGGGTAAAGATGCTATAGTACTAGTACCTGAAATAAGTCTTACGCCACAAACAATTAGGCGCTTTATTGGCCGCTTTCAAAGAAAGGTTCACGTGCTTCATTCAAAGCTGAGTCTATCCGAACGCTTTGACGAGTATAATGATATAAAATCGACTTCGCCAAGCATAGTCATAGGTGCGAGGTCAGCAATATTTGCTCCGTGTAGAAACTTAGGACTCATAATCATTGACGAAGAGCACGATCAAAGCTACATATCAGATATGAATCCAAAGTACCAAACAGATGAAGTAGCATATTATAGAAGCATGAGCGAGGGAGCAACGCTACTCTTAGCAAGCGCTACACCATCGATATCGTCTTATTATAATGCTAAGCATGGCATATATGAGCTCTTAGAGCTTGATAAGAAAGCAAAGGGACAAAAGGAAGCTGATATAGAGCTAGTCAATATGATAGATGAGATTCAAAGAGGAAACATAAGTCAGATATCATCGAGATTTTTCGAAGTTATTGATGAAAATCTTAAGGCTAAGAAGCAAAGCATAGTCTTTTTAAATAGACGCGGCTACAACAAGGAGATATTTTGTAAGAGCTGCGGATACACCTTTACTTGCGATAACTGCGACGTGAGCATGACCTATCATAAGGGTATAAACAAGCTTAAGTGTCACTACTGCGGTCTTGTGAAGAACATTCCAAAGACATGTCCAAGATGCGGCGCTGAGGCCCTAAGCTTCGCCGGCTATGGTATAGAGAAGGTTGAGGAGCTATTAAGAAAGACTTTTCCGGAAGCAAAAATACTTAGAGCAGACAGCGACACGATCAAAACTGAGGATGACTACATCAATTTATTCAAGAAAATGAATTCGGGAGCAGTCGATATACTCATTGGCACTCAGATGATTAGTAAGGGACTTGACTTTAAGAATGTTGATGCGGCGATCATTGTATCAATCGATGCTAATCTAAACTTCCCGAGCTATTCTGCGAGCGAAGACACATATAATTTAATCACTCAAGTGGCTGGTAGAGCTGGCCGTGATGAAAAAGGCAGAGTGCTTCTACAAAGCTACGCTGTTGACAATGAGACCATTAGCTATGCGATGAAGGGCAATTATGAGGCTTTCTATAGAAATGAAATTGCTTTAAGACAAGAGTTTCTCTATCCGCCATTCATCAATATGATATACATCGTCGGCACTAGCCTTGACAAAAATATTGTCCAAGCTGAGATGGAATACTTAAGAAGAGATATCGAGAGCTATTTAAATAAAAATGATATCAGATGCAATGTATCAAAGCTAATGCAATGCGCGATTGAAAAGATCAACGCAAGCTACAGATATCAAATTATATTGAAGTACACGAACACTTATTCGAAAGAGATAAAAGATTATATTCGCTTCATTTTATATAGAAGCAAATTTGCGAAGAACAAAAAAGTAAATTATAATATTTATATAAATCCAAGAAATTTTTTATAGGAGGTAAAGATGGCACTTAGAAATATTAGACACGACGAAGATGAAATTCTTAGAAAACAATCTAAGCTAGTTAAAGTTTTTGACGATAGACTAAAAGAGCTAGCAGATGACATGATAGAGACTATGAATCACGCGGAAGGCGTTGGACTTGCTGCAGTACAAGTAGGTATACTTAAGCAAATGATAGTCATAGACATAGGCGAAGGACCTATGGTTTTTGTAAATCCAGATATAATCGAAACAGAAGGTAGCTGCGACGACTACGAAGGCTGTCTATCGGTTCCGGGCTACTCTGGTGTGGTTGAAAGACCTGAAAAGCTTAAGATGAAGTACCAAGACCTTGAAGGCAAGGAACATGAACTTGAAACTGAAGGCTTTTTGACTAGAGTAATATGCCACGAGACAGATCATTTGAAGGGCATTTTATACACTGACAAAGCTAAAGAAATGTATACAAATGATGAGCTTAAGGCAAAATTAGATAAAGAACATAAGATGGAAGAGGCTAAATAATGAAAGTCATTTACATGGGAACGCCATTATTCAGTTTGGCTCCCTTAAAGGCTTTAAAGGAACATGGCTTTGATATTGCTATGCTTATCACTCAGCCAGATAGAAGACGCGGTAGAAAGATGCAAATCACTTACTCAGAGCTAAAGACTTATGCGCTTGATAACGGTATAGAAGTCTTTCAACCAGAGGATGTCAATAGCTCTGAATCCATTGCCAAGATTAAAGATACTGAGGCTGATGTTATCGTTGTTGCTTCATATGGTCAAATAATCAAAGAAGAGATACTTTATATGAAGAAATATCACTCGGTAAATATACACGCATCGCTCTTGCCAAAATACAGAGGAGCGGCACCTGTTCAAGCTGCCATCATTAACGAGGACGAAGTAACAGGCATCACTCTTATGAAGATGGCAAAGGGCCTTGACATAGGAAACATACTAATGAAAAGAGAAATAGCTATTGCAGATGATGACACGGCAGATACACTTACTATGAAGCTATCTAATTTAGGCGCTGAGATGATAGTAGAGTACTTAAGTGATCTCGATGCACTTGACGAAGGCACTCCTCAAGATGATGCAAAGAGCTCTTATGTAAAGATGATTAAAAAGGAAGATGCTTTTATTGATTTTAGTGAAAGCGCTTCTAAGATAGAACATATAATTAGGGCGATGCAGCCATGGCCAGTTGCTTTCACTACTTATAAGGGCAATAATATGAAGATATTTAAGGCTGACATTGTCAAAGACAGTAGTGATAAAAAGGCGGGCACTATACTAAATGTTAACGAAGATGGCATTTTAGTAAAGTGCAAGGACAATGCCATCATCATAAGTGAAGTGCAAATGCCAAATAAGAAGAGAATGAAAGTTTCTGATTATATAAGAGGAAACAAAATTGAAATAGGTGAAAGGTTAGGGGATAGATAATGATAAACTTTTTAATATTTGCGGGAAGATATCATAATTATGTAAGTTCATACTTCATCTATATAATTCCAGCAATGCTACTAAGCTTATACGCTCAATTCAAGATACAAGCTGTATATAGAGAGTACATGGGTAGACTTAGCTCACTTGGTAGGAGCGGGGCTGAAGTAGCTAGAGCCATACTTGATAAGAATGGCTTAAGAAATGTAAATATCAAGGAAGTGCCGGGCACGTTAAGTGACTTTTACGATCCAAGAGACAAGAGTCTTTCTTTGTCAAAAGATATATCAGATGGTACATCCATCGCTTCAGTTGCTGTTGCTGCCCACGAGGTAGGCCACGCTATTCAAGATAAGGAAAGCTATCCAATGCTAAACTTAAGAAGCTTTATGGCACCAGCTGTAAGCATTTCAAGCAGTTTAGCAATGTATTTGATACTTGGAGGCATATTCTTTAACTTCATGAAGCTATTCGATATAGGCATAATATTATATGGCATCATAGTTTTATTCACGCTAATAACTCTACCAGTTGAATTTAACGCATCTAGAAGGGCTTTGAATGAAATTAGTGCCATGCCGGGCGTAGACGAAGAAACAATATATGGATCAAAGAAAGTTTTAAAGGCAGCAGCTCTAACATACGTTGCAGCAGCCTTTGCAGCACTTAGTGAGATACTAAGACTACTTTCTATGAGGAGAAGAAATGATTAAAAATAACGACAGATATACAAGCTTTTTGATTTTGAAAGATATATTCGCAAGTGGTGCCTACTCAAACATTAGTCTAAGAACTGAACTTAATAAGCTTGATAAAGATATTTCAAAGTCTTTCGTAACAAAGCTTGTTTATGGCGTTGTAGAGAGAAAGAAATACCTTGATTATATCATCTCAAAGCTATCTTCAACAAAGCTAGAGAAGATTGATATAGAGATACTCATAATTTTGGAGATGGCTCTCTATCAAATGATATATATGGACAAGGTACCTGATAGCGTTGCGGTTAATGAGGCAGTAAATCTAACAAAGAAAGTTAATAAGAGACTTTCAGGCTTTGTCAATGCAAATCTAAGAAACTTTTTAAGAAATAATGATGATTTAATTAAAATCGATATAGCTGACGAAGATAAGATGCTGGCTGTAAAATATTCACTTAATGAAGAGTTTTTGGATTTACTTAATAGTGATTACGATAAAGAGACTGTAATTGATTTTTTAGCTAGATCCATGGACGAAAGACTACTTAACCTAAGAGTGAATACAAAGAAGACTAGTAAAAAAGCTATTGGTGCAGTTCTTGAGAAATTTGATATTAAATATGAAGAAAGCGATATATCTATTGACAGCCTCATCGTATATGACAAGGTAAATGATGTGATAAAAAGCTTATATAAACAAGGCTATGTTTCATTTCAAGACGCGACAAGCGCGAGCTTACAAGATTATATAAAGCTTAATAAGGGTGATAAGGTCCTTGACCTATGCGCTGCGCCTGGCGGCAAGTCCATGCACATGGCGGAGAAGCTTGATGGATCAATCACTAGCTGCGATATATATGAGCACAAGATAAAACTCTTAGAGAGCGAGGCCCATAGACTTGGACTTGACAATATTGATTTTCAAATCAATGATGCTATGAAATTAAATAAAGAATTTCTTAACAAATTTGATAAAGTTTTGATAGACGTACCATGCTCAGGAAGTGGTATAATATCTAGGAAGCCTGAAATAAAATATCAAATCAATATAAAGGAGCTTAAGGAGCTTAACGATAAGCAGTGGAAGATACTAAGTATATCCAAAGACTACGTTAAGCGTGGCGGCTTGCTTATCTACAGCACATGCAGTATACTTAAGCTAGAAAACGAAATGATGCTAAAGAGATTTTTAGAAGAAAATAACGATTTTACTTTGGAAAAATTTATTAAGCACATGCCTAGTGAAAAGATTAACGACGGCTTTTTCATTTCATATCTAAGGAAGGATTAATTTGACGAAGATTATTAACAATATGTATATATCAGAGCTTGAGACATATTTCTTAGAGCTTGGTGAGAAAAAGTTTAGAGCGAAGCAGCTCTTCGAGGCTATTCACAAGCAAAAGATAAAGAACATCGAAGATATAAGTACGTTCTCACAGGATTTAAAAGAAAAACTTATTACTAGCTCTGAGATATATGGCGTAAAAAAAGTTTTGGATTTAAAATCAAAACTTGATGATACAAGGAAATATCTTTTTGAGCTACACGATGGCAATGTCATTGAAAGCGTTTTGATGAAGTACAAGTATGGCTACACTGTCTGTATATCAACACAAGTTGGCTGCAAGATGGGCTGCGCCTTTTGTGCATCGACTAAGAAAGGCTTTATAAGAAACCTTTATGCCTGTGAAATGCTTGATGAGATATATGAAATAGAGAGACTAAATGATATAAATGTATCAAACGTGGTTCTAATGGGTAGTGGCGAGGCGCTTGATAACTTTGATGAGCTTTTAAGATTCATTGAGCTAATTAGCGCCAAAGAAGGCAAGAATCTATCGAAGAGAAACATCACTGTTTCAACTTGCGGTCTTGCTGATAAGATACTAAAGCTAGCCGAATATGATTATCCAATCACACTAACTATATCATTACATAATGCGGATGAAGAAGAGAGAAAGAAGATTATGCCGATTACAAAGAGCTATCCCTTTGATAAGCTTGTACCTGCACTTAAAGAGTATCAAGCCAAGATCAATAAGAGGATATCCTTTGAATACGTTTTAATTGACGGACTTAATGACTCTTATCAATCTGCTTTAGATATAAAAAATTTATTAAAAGATATTAAGTCACACATCAATTTAATTCCGCTTAATAAGATTAAAGAGTACGACGAAGAGCCAAGCACTTCAGAAAACATAATGAAGTTTAAAAAATATTTAGAAGATTTTGGCTTTAACGTAACCGTTAGGCGCGAGTTAGGAGCTGATATAAACGCTTCGTGTGGACAGCTTAGAAATAATTATCTTGAACAATAGGAGGTGGTCAATGTGAATATTGGTTATGTATCAGATAAGGGTAAAACGAGAACAAATAATGAAGATAACTTTTTTATATATGATGATAATCCATTCCCTTTCTTTGTAATCGCTGATGGGGTTGGTGGACATAAGGCAGGTGAACTAGCTAGTAAGATGGCTGTTGACACCATTGCCGATGTTTTAAAGAACAAAAATGATGTGGTCTGTATAGACGATGTCGAAGACGCTATAAGAACAAGTATAGTTAGCGCGAACAATTCCATTTACAAATATTCAAAGTTTAATAAAGAGTGTGAGGGCATGGGCACGACGATATTGGTCTGCGCCTATTACAAAAACACTTGCCTCATAGCTCATGTAGGTGACTCAAGAGCCTACCTAATCAGAGAGCACGAGATAGCCCAGTTAACAGAGGACCACACATTTGGCAATGAGCTAATTAAAAGGGCGGGAAGCAAAATTTTTAATATTAAAAATATAGATAACAAAAACGCTTTGACCAGAGCTTTGGGAACAGAGAAAACTGTTGTCATTGACACATATAAGTTCATTCACAGGAAGGACGACATAGTACTTTTATGTACAGATGGACTTAACAAAGAGGTCGAAGATAACTCGATACTTGCAATAGTAGAGAAGAACAAGAGTATCTCAATGCAAAAGGTAGCTGAAGAGCTTAAGGATAGAGCTATACTTATGGGCGGAAGAGATAATGTTACTATAATAACTATAAAGGCTTAGAGGTGATAAAATGGATAAGATGATAGGAAAACTTTTATCGGATAGATATGAAATCTTAGAAAAAATTGGCGATGGAGGCATGGCAACTGTCTACAAAGCCAGATGTAGAGTTCTAGATAGATATGTTGCTATAAAAATTTTAAGACCTGAATATGCTAATGATGAAGAATTTATAAAGAAGTTTAATAGAGAATCAAAGGCGGCTGCATCATTATCGAGCCAAAACATAGTGGGCATATATGATGTTGGTACTGACACTATTGAGGACGAGACTATCTATTACATCGTTATGGAGTATATCGATGGAACTACTTTAAAGGATATAATTGATAGCAAGGGCAAACTTTCTGAAGATGATGCAATTGATTATTCAATTCAAATCCTTAGAGCTTTGAAAGACGCTCATGATCATAATGTTGTTCATAGAGATATAAAGCCTCACAATATAATGATTACTAAACAAGGCGCTGTCAAAGTAACAGACTTTGGTATAGCAAGAGCATCTACATCAACTACAGTTACTACAACATCTGATGTACTTGGTTCAGTCCACTATATATCACCTGAACAAGCTAGAGGCGGCTACACTGATAATAAGACTGATATATATTCATTTGGTATAGTTTTATACGAGATGCTAACAGGCAAAAAGCCATATGATGGGGACAATCCTATATCAGTAGCTATGAAGCAAATACAAGATGACATCGTTCCGCCGTCAGAGTATCTGCCTGGCATGAACAAGAATCTTGAAAAGATCATACTTAAGTGTACAAGAAAGAAGCAAAGTGAAAGATATCAAAGCGTTGATGACATCTTGGCGGACTTTTTGTACTTAGATGATGATGTAAGCTTTAATTATGATAAGCAAAATGACAATTGGAATGATGAAACTGTTGTTTTAAAACAAGAGGATATAATTCGTGAAGAAAGAAACGAAAAGACTAAGAGAAATAGGGAGGAAAATATTTCTGAAATGAGACAATCAAACAGAAATCGCCGTAAAAAGAAAAAAGAAAATGGTTTAGCTGGCGTTTTCTTAGGAATAATTACAGCTCTACTACTAGTAGCTGGACTATTCTTTGGATACAATTACTTAAAAGGCGCACTTAGTGGTGGCGGCTCAGACGAAGTAGCAGTACCAAATCTTGTAGGCGAAGACTTAGATACAGCAAAATCAAAACTTGAAGCCTTAGGACTTACTTATGAAGTAGTAGCCAAAGAAAAAACTGATGGCAAGGCAAATATTGTAACAAAACAAGATCCAGAAGCAGATTTTAAAGTTAAAAAAGATTTTAAAGTGTCTTTAACTATATCTGAATCAGAAGATAGTGTTGAAGTACCAAACATAGTTGGAGAAACTATTTTAGATGCAGAAAGCATTTTATATAAATATGGCTTAAAGCTAGCCGAACCAAGCTACGAAGAAGACAAAGAGCATGAAGAAGGCATCATTATCAGACAAGAGCCGGGAGAAGGCTCTCAAGCTGAAAAGAATAGCCTAATAAAAGTTGTTGTAAGCAAGGGAAATTCTGATGAAGTTGAAGTTCCTGACTTTATAGGAAGAAACAAAGATGAAGTTATAAAAGAGCTTACAGATTTAGGACTTAAATACAAAATTACAAGCAAAGACAGTGAAGACTTTGATAAAGACATAGTAACTGATCAATCAATAACATCAGGATCAACTGTTCAAAAAGATGAGGTTATCGACCTTGTAGTATCTAAAGGCAAGATTGAAAAGCCGGCAGAAGAAGAAACACCTGAAAATAATGAAACAAATGAAAAACCAAAAGAAGAAGATAAGCCAAAAGAAAAGGCCGCAGTCGTTATAGACATCGTTCTTCAAGCAGATCCAGACCTTGATCAAACACACTTCACTATAATTAAAAACTCTAACGGAGTAAAAGAAACTGTTTACGATCAAATGGTTAGCAAGGAAGATGGTCAAGTAAGATTCAAGTACAATGCTAAAGAAGGAGACACTTTCGATATTTACAAGAACGACACTTATATAACTACAAAGCAAGCGAACTAATGAAGGGTAAAATAATTAAATCCATTTCCGGCGTTTTCTATATAGAGAGCATGGGCGAGGTCTATGAAGCAAAGCAGCTTGGAAGCTTTAAGAAACTTAAGATGAAGCCACTTGTTGGTGACATTGCAAACTTTGTAGAAAAAGATGGCTCCTGCCTTATAGAGAGTATTGAGGAGAGAAAAAATGAGTTAATAAGGCCAAACGTAGCTAACGTAGATAATTTACTCATAGTCATGACTATAAGTACTCCAAGCATAAATTTACTTTTGCTTGACAAATTCTTAGTCATGGCTGAGTACAATCATATTAGGCCTATAATCATAATAAACAAAAAAGATATCAAGCTTGATGAGCTTATATATAATATGTATAAGAGCATCGGCTACGATGTCTTCGAGACGAGTATATATGATGATGAATCCATTCACAGAGTTTTAGACGAGATAAAGGGTCAAACCTCGGTTCTATCAGGTCCATCTGGTGTGGGCAAGTCGTCAATAATGAACTACCTCAATAAAAACAAGCTGATTAAGACCCAAGAGATATCGACAAAGCTCAATAAGGGCAAGCAAACAACAAGGTCGGTGCAGCTCTATTCAATAGATGAAGATACGAACATCATTGATACACCTGGCTTTACATCGCTTGAACTTGACTTTTTGCAAGAGGAAGATGAGCTAAAAAATTATATGAAAGAATTTAATAAGTATAAGAACAAATGCAGGTTTGCGTCGTGCGCGCACATCAATGAACCTGATTGTGAGATAAAAAGACAAGTAGAAGAAGAAAATATATCGCACATTAGGTATAAAAATTATCTACTAATGTATGAAGAGATAAAAGCAAAGAGGAGGTATTGACTTGAGAGAGATAGCACCATCATTATTGTCGGCAAACTTTTATAATTTGCAAGACGATTTAGAAAGACTAAAGAAGGCTGATATTAAGTATTTGCATCTTGATGTTATGGATGGAAATTTTGTTCCGAATATATCCTTTGGTCTGCCAATCATTAAATCAGTGAGAAAGAACACAGATTTCATTCTTGACTGCCACTTAATGATAGAAAAGCCAGAAAGATATTTGGAAGACTTTAAAAATGCTGGAGCAGACATATTAACAGTGCATCAAGAGGCGACTATACACTTACAAAGAACGCTTGCTGAAATCAGAAGACTTGGCATGAAGGCCGGCGTGTCGCTAAACCCATCGACAAGTGAAGAAACACTTAAGTACATCATGGACGATATTGATTTAATATTAATTATGTCAGTTAATCCAGGTTTTGGCGGCCAATCATACATCGAGGCAGTTAATGAGAAGATCAAAAGAGTGAGAAAGATGATTGACGAAAGCGGCAGAGACATCATATTAGAGGTCGATGGCGGCGTCAACAAGGACAATATTAAGAGCTTAGAAGCTTTAGGAGTAGATTTATTTGTTGCGGGATCAGCAGCATTTAAAAATTCAGAGATAGAAAAGAATTTAGGAGAGTTGAGAGATGAAAAATAAAGTAGCAATAGTATTAAACGGACCAATTGATAGTTTTTTAACAGGAGATATTAAAAATTACGCCATGGTTATAGCTGTTGATGGCGGATTAAATCACTTAGTTAAGTACAATATGGAAGCAGACCTATTCATAGGTGATTGTGATAGTGTTAATGAAGATGCACTAATCTACATGGAGACAAGTGATATCGATAGGATAGAATATGACGTAGAAAAAGACAAGACAGACTTCGAACTTGCCTTGGAATATGTAAAAGAAAAGTGCAAGATTAAGAAGATTGATGTTTTCTGCGCTTTAGGCGGAAAAACTGATCACACTATGACGGTACTAAACAATGTCTTAGCGTACAGCAAGGACCTTGACATAACTGTTTTTGGAGGCCAACAAGCAGCAAAAGTGCTTAATGAAGGCGATAAGCTTAGAGTATTGAATAGATATGATGTAGTATCGTTTTCAATGGTACCAGTTGATGAAGACTTAACGGTTTCAATAGAGTCAGCAAAGTGGGAGCTTGATCATAAAACAGTTAAGAAAGAAAGTTCATTACTAATGAGCAACAAGGCAATGGGTGAGTATGCCTTAGTCACTGCACATAAGAACAGAGCCTTTGTCTTTACAACATTGTTTTTATAAAATCGATTTAGCTTAAATACAAAGAAAGCCGATGCGTAGTGCATCGGCTTTTGTATATACACGCGAAAGAAGCAGAGGACATCCTCTGCTTCTTCTATGTATGAGCAAAAAAAATTGCAGTTAGTCTGCAATTTTTATTCGGCCCTTTGTACCTTACCTGATCTAAGGCATCTAGTACAAACATTTATTCTTTTTACAGTTCCGTTAACGTTTGCTCTAACTCTTCTTAAGTTTGGCTTCCAAGTTCTTCTTGAGTGTCTTAAAGAGTGAGATACTTTATTACCGGCAATCTTTCCTTTACCACATATATCGCAAACTTTTCCCATTTTCTTACCTCCTCTCAAGCTTTAACTACTTAATTATAGCAAAGTTAATCATAAAAATCAAGCTTTTTTTATAAAAAATAGAATTTTTTTAAAGAAAATGTCAAAAAAACATAAAATTTCCATATATATCTTTAAAAATAAGCAATTTAATGGTATAATATAAGTAATTATGGATACAAATAAGCAAAGCAGAAGAGAAAATAAATTTATTAAGTGAATGGAGGGAGATTTATGCCTTGTCAATATACTAATGATTTAGGAACTATTAACATTGCTGACAATGTTATCGCTAAGATAGCAGGTCTATCTGCTATGGAAAGCTATGGCATAGTAGGTATGAGTGCAATCGATGCAAAAGATGGTTTTTACAAATTACTTAACATGGAGAATCTAGCTAAGGGAGTAAAGGTAGTAACAGACGGAAGCCACTTAGACATATCTTTATATGTAGTGTTGGAGTTTGGAGTAAAAATTTCGGTTGTTTGCGATAACATTATAGAAAAAGTAAAATACAATGTTGAAAGACAAACAGCTATGTCTGTTAAAAATGTCAACGTTTTTGTCCAAGGACTAAGAATGAATGACAAAAAGTAGGAGGTAAATGTGAGTACTAATAAAATTGACGCAATTGTTTTAAAGAAAGCATTGATTGGAGCTCTAAACTCACTTGGTGAAAACAAGGAAGTGGTTGACGCTCTAAATGTATTTCCTGTTCCAGATGGAGATACAGGTACTAACATGCTTCTAACAATGAAGTCAGCAGTTACAAATGCAGTTAAAGAAGAAAATAAAACTGTAAAAGAAATATCAGGTGCTTTGAGCAAGGGCGCTCTTCTTGGAGCAAGAGGAAACTCTGGTGTAATCTTATCTCAACTTCTTAGAGGTTTCAAAGAAGCTGTAGAAGATAAGGAATACATTGACATCGAAGCATTGATGGAAGCCTTTGTTAAAGCAAGTGAAGTTGCTTATAAGGCTGTTATGAGACCAACAGAAGGAACTATACTAACAGTATCAAAGGATTTAGCAAGTTTTGCAAGAAAAAACTATAGGAATTATACAGAACTTTCTAAATTTGCAGATGATTCACTTATTGCTTTAGAAGAATCATTAAACAGAACTCCAGAGCTATTGAGCGTATTGAAAGAAGCTGGTGTAGTTGATGCTGGAGGTAAGGGTCTTTACTGTATTTTAAAAGGCGCAATAGAAGGCGCTAGAACTGAAAATCTAGAAATTACAGTTCAAGATATAAATAAAACTAAACAAACAGCTAATAGAAAAGAAATTTCTACAGACAATATCAAATATGGTTATTGTACTGAATTTATTATAACTGGCGATACAAGCAAAGTTAATGAATTTAAGGAAACTATCTCAAAGATAGGCGACTCAATGGTTGTCGTTGCTCTTGATGATATAATCAAGTGCCATATACACTCAAACAACCCAGGTCAAGTTATTGAAGAAGCTTTAAAACTTGGTTACTTAAAGGACATCAAGATTGATAATATGCGTCTTCAACACCATGAGATACTATTTAGCGAAGAAGAGTATAAAAATAGTAAAAAAGAAGACGATAAACCAAAAGAGCACAAGAAATATGGCTTTATAGCCGTAAGTTCAGGCGAAGGCTTTACAAAGATATTCAAGGACTTAAAAGTTGATGAAGTTGTTACAGGTGGTCAAACTATGAACCCATCTACAGAAGATTTTATGGAAGCCATTGACAAGATCAATGCAGACGATATATTCATCTTCCCTAACAACAAAAACATCATCATGGCGGCTAAGCAAACTATTGATCTTAGCGATAAGAATATCCATGTAGTTGAGACTAGAAATATGCCAGAAGCTATCACAGCTATGATTACATTCGATGAGGACATGAGTGCAGATGAAATTCTTGACAATATGAACGAAGCCATCAGCGAAGTAAAAACTGGTGAAGTTACTTTTGCCGTAAGAGACACTACTATCGATGGTAAAGAGATAAAGAAGGGTAATTACCTTGCTATTAGCTCATCAAAGATACTTGCAAGCTCAGCTGATCTAAATGAAACAACTATGGCTATGATAGATGAACTTATTGATGAAGACACATCTTTAGTTACTCTATATCTAGGCGAAGATGCTGAAAAAGCTCTAGCTGATGACTTAATCGAAAAACTTGAAGAAAAATATCCAGACGTTGATTTTGAAGCAATCGAGTCTAAACAAGCTTTATACTACTATATAATTTCATTGGAATAATGAAGCTAAGAGAGGTCAAGGGAGTAGGTAGTAAAACTGAAGAGTATCTAAATAGGCTTGGCTTATACACTGCAGAAGATGCGCTGTTTAACAGGCCTAGAAGGTATGAGGACAGGAAGAATCTTAGGACTATCTCTGATGATAGTCTAGCCGAAGTGGCTTTATTTAAGGTTAAAGTCATTTCATCGCCTATAATGAGGCAGAGAAATATGATGATGTTTGACGTTTGTGACGAGAAGAATAATGCGAAAGTTTTCTTCTTTGGCATGAATTTTTACAGAAATATCTTTAAGCCGGGTAAAACATTCTACTTTTTTGGCAAATTAAGTAAAAATAAATTTGGATACAGTTTTTCTAATCCTGAATTTTACAACAGCTTAAACACGGACAGACTTGGCTACATTGGCCCAATATACAATCTTGTAAAGGGCTTATACAATTCAAAACTAGTCTCAATCGTGACTGAGCTACTTAATACAAAAGGCTTAGTAAAAGAGATAATTCCAGAGATTTTAATACGTGACTATAATCTATATGGTATAGACGAAGCCCTTAAAGAACTCCATTTTCCAACGTCTCATGAGACTTTGGAGAAGGCAAGAAGGACTTTAGCTTTTAGAGAGATATTTACTGTTGAATATGGTTTTAAAGTCTTAAGAAAAGAAGTTCAGGATGAAAATTATGTAAAGTTTAGGCACTTTGATGAGGAAGAAGACTTTATTAATGGGCTTGGCTTTGAGCTAACAGCTGACCAAAAGATTGTAATCAACGAAATCAATACTGATATGCAAGCTGATAAGAGGATGAATAGGCTAGTCCAAGGAGATGTTGGTAGCGGCAAGACCATAGTCGCTGTATATGCTATGTATAAGGCGCATCTTAATGGTTACCAAGCTGCTATGATGGCACCAACTGAAATACTTGCAAAGCAGCACTACGAGAGCCTTAAAGATATTTTCAAAGCTAAAGATATAAAAGTGGCGCTGCTATCATCATCAATATCAAATAAAGAAAAGAATGAGATTTATGAGGGACTAGAGAGCGGGGAAATAGACATAGTTGTCGGTACTCACTCTATAATCCAAGATAAAGTTAATTTTAATAAGCTTGGTCTAGTTATCACAGACGAGCAGCACAGATTTGGCGTTAAGCAAAGGGCGAATTTAACGAATAAATCGATATATGCAGACACTCTTGTAATGAGTGCAACGCCGATACCAAGGACTATGTCACTAATTTTCTATGGCGACCTTGATATATCAACTATCAAGACCATGCCGCCAGGAAGAAAAAAGGTCGAGACATACGCTGTGCCTTATTCTTATAAGGAAAGAATTTTTAATTTTATAGAAAAAGAGCTTAAAAAATCAAAGCAGGTCTATGTGGTTACGCCTCTAATCGAAGAGAGCGACTCGCTTGACTTGGCAAACGCAAATGATGTATATTTAGAATTGAAGGAACATTTCAAAGATTACAACGTAGCTCTGCTTCATGGAAAGACATCAAATGAAGAGAAAAACAAGATTATGTCCGCTTATGAAGAAAACGAAGTGCAAATACTTGTTTCAACTACTGTCATAGAAGTCGGTGTAAACGTTCCTAATGCTAATCTAATGATTATATTAAACGCAGAAAGATTCGGTCTATCTACTCTTCACCAATTAAGAGGCAGGGTAGGAAGAAGCTCGGATCAAGCGTATTGCGTCCTTGTTTATGACAAGCTAAACGATATTAGCTATGAGAGATTAAAACTTATGCAAGAGACTGGAGACGGCTTTGAAATATCGAAGAAAGACTTGATACTAAGAGGACCAGGCGACTTCTTCGGAACAAAGCAGCACGGCTCTATAGACTTTAAATTCTTTGATTTTGATAAGGATACTGAGATGATTAATGATATTAACAAAGAGGTTTTATCAATATTAAGAGGCGACATTGACTACGAAAAAGACAGATATGAAGCCTTATTAAACAATATGGACTCAGTTTTTTATGATAGCAAACAAGATATCATCTTGAATTAAGAGGAAAGCTATGAGAGTTATATCAGGCGAATTCAAATCAAGAAAATTAATAGCTCCAAAAGGTCTTAAGACGAGACCAACTTTGGATAATATAAAAGAAACAATATTTAATATCATATCGCCAATAGCGATTAACGCATCTGTCTTAGACCTATTTAGCGGAACAGGACAGATAGGCATTGAGTTTTACTCAAGAGGCGCAAAAGACGTCTACTTAGTTGATTCATCGCGCGAGGCCATAAGCGTGATAAATAAAAATTTAGAAAGCTTAAAGCTTAATGACGAGATAAAGCTTATGAAGATGGATGCCATTAGGGCACTGAAAGGGCCTCTTAAGGAGAAAAAATTTGACTACATCTTCTTGGATCCGCCATATAAGAGCCATGAGCTCTTAAATGAAGTACTTAAGTTAATTATCTCACTTGATTTACTTGAGGAGAAGGGCAGTATAATCATAGAAGAAAATAAAGACTATGATTTAGCTGAAGTAATTAGCACGGATGATTTTGATATTGATACAAGAACAATTGGCGATAAGAAAATATTTTTTATAAAGAGGTGTTAAATGAAAGCTATCTATCCTGGTAGTTTTGATCCTATAACCAATGGACATATTGACATCATCAACAGATCTAAGGATATGTTCGATGAGTTAATCATAGGCATTACTACTAATGTACAGAAAAAACACTTATTTACTATAGATGAGAGAAAAAAGATGATAGAGGAGATCTTCAAAGACGAGAAGAAGATTAAGGTAAAGACTTTTGATGGTCTTCTTACTTCATTTTGTGAAGAAGAGGGTACCAACTACGTAATAAGAGGTTTAAGAGCCGTTTCTGACTATGAATACGAACTTCAAATGGCTATGGCGAATAAATCACTTAATAGCGACTTAGAAACTATATTCTTAGTTGCCTCACATAAGTTCAACTTCCTTAGCTCTTCAATTGTGAAAGAGATTGCCTACTATCATGGAGATATATCGGCCTTAGTGCCAGAAAATGTTGAAATAGCATTGAAAAAGAAATACGAAAGGGGTTAAAAAATGGATGTATTAGGTCTTATTGATGAGATTGAGGACATTGTTGAAACAGCTGGTTCTCTACCTCTAACAAGTAAGGTTTTAGTTCAAAAAGAAGAATTACTAGACATTATAAGCGAGTTAAGAATAAAACTTCCAGATGAAATAAAACAAGCTGCATGGATCAAAGAAGAAAGAGAAAGAATTATAAGCGAAGCAAATAAAGATGCAGAACAAATCATTAAAGAAACAAGATTAAAACTTGAAGAGCTTGTAAGCAAAGAAGAAGTTTTAAAAGAGGCTAATGAAAGAGCAAAAGACATTATGAATAAAGCACAAATTGCTTCAACAAACCTAAAGCGCTCTTCACTTGAATACTCAGACAAGCTTTTAATGAACGCACAAGAAAACTTAAAAGACATGATTACTACTTTGAACGAAAACAGAACAGAGCTTAGAAAGATGTCAGCTTCTGTTAGTCAAGAAAATCACGTACAAAACAAAGAAGAAAAGTAAAAAAATAAATGCGAAAGTACATAATTACCTTCGCATTTATTTTTTTATTTGTTTTATAATTATTTTGCCATTGGCGAGTTTGTTGACTTGCCTTCAAGCGATTCAATTGCGTCCTTAAATACTTCGGCAATAGTTGGGTGAGCATATATCATATTTGATAAGTCTTCAACGCTTAGACCATTGGCCATAGCTATAACAGCGTAGTGAATCAATAGGTCAGCGTCCTTACCGATGATGTGGCAGCCTAAAATCTTCTTGTGATCCTTTGTTGATAGTATCTTTATAAAGCCTTTAGTTCCACCAACTGCAAGTGCCTTACCATTTGCTTGGTATATGGACTTTGCTTTATCATACTCAATGCCTTCTTTTTCAAGTTCTTGTTCAGTCTTACCAACTTGAGCAAGTTCTGGAACTGTGTATAATACAGCTGGAACTATTGATAGATCAGTTTTTGGCTCAAGTCCAGATAATTTTTCAACTACGTGGAAGCCTTGAGCTGTAGCAAAGTGAGCAAGTTGAGTGTTTTTGTATATAACATCGCCGATAGCGTAAATATTGTCATTTGATGTTTTTAAATTTTCATCAACTAAAACGCCGCCGTCCTTTGTTTCAACTTTAGCTGCTTCAGTGTTAAGACCATCAGTATTGCTTGCTCTTCCTAAAGCAACTAATACATATTCAGCTTCATACTCTTTTAAAGTGTCTTTGCCTACCATTTGAGTAGTTACTTTAAGCATATCGCCAGCTTGCTCTATCTTTTTAGAGTGTTGCTTTGTAGCGAACTTTAGATTTGGATTTTTTAATATTGATTGTAATCTCTTTTGTATTTCGATATCTGCTGTCTTAAACATATTGTTACCAATAACAGTTACTTCTGTACCGAAGCTTGCATATATAGTAGCAAATTCAAGGCCTATAACGCCTGTACCTATAACTATCATTGATTTTGGTATTTCTTTTAAGCTTAGTAGAGTAGTTGAGTTTAAAACCTTTGGTAGATCACAGCCTTCAAGTGGCTTGATGTCCTTTGATCCAGTAGCTATGATGCATTTATCGAATGTAACGTTTTCTTCGCCGCCATCATTTAAAACTACTTTTACTTCATTTTCGCTTATGAAAGAAGCAGTACCCTTTAAAAGCTTGATATTGTCATATGTTGAGATTAAATATTCAATTCCGTCTCTAAGTTTACCCATTACATCTTGTTTTCTTTGGTAAATCTTTTCAGTATCTAGACCATAGCCGTCAACTTTTACGCCAAATTCTTCAGCATTTTGTACTTCGCTGTAGAAATCAGCTATCTTTACCATAGTCTTAGTAGGTATACAGCCAATGTTTAGGCAAGTACCACCAAGTAAGTTCTTTTCAACAAGAACAACATCATTTCCTAGTTGAGCAGCTCTGAAAGCGGCTTCGTATCCGCCAGGACCTGCGCCGATAATTAGTAATTTCATATATGTCCTCCTTTATTTTACTTATTTTATTCCTAACATTTTAATTATATCATATAATTTGCTATTTCTTAAGAGTTTTTTCTATACTTTGTAAATTAATCTTGTAAGCATCTTTTACATCCATGCCCTTCATCAGATAATAAATTTTATCATTGTTTACCAAGATCTCAAGGTCTAGCTTGCTTTCTTTACTTAAATTATCAAGATCTTTGTACTTGCTAATGATATTTACATCGCTACGCTTTTTTATCTCTTTTAAAACTTTTTTTCCTTTTTCATTTGCACATAAAGGTATTATAAAATCATATTCATTATCTCTTGAAACACTATCTTTATACATGTTTAATAGCATTGCTAATAAAAATCTATTGATCTTGCTCCTTGAAAAGTTTCTTCTTGAGACCATATCCATAAATTCATTATAGTTCTTCGCTTCATAGATATATTTTTTAATATAGTTAAGAGCATCTTCATCATATTCAAAATACATTTTAAAATTCTTTTCTCTTATGAAAATGGATTTGATATAGGAAAAATATTTTTCTAAGTCAATAATTTTTTCTTGTGGCAGTGCTGGGACTAAATCACTTACATCTTCACCCTTATATATAAGAGAGCGTATATGGCTCGCACTTGCCATGCCGCCATCATCGCACTCGTCGTTATAATGAGGGCCATGTCTTTGCACGGCGAATGGCTTCATCGCGCTCTTCGTTTCGTCAAGAGCACTTATATACTTATAAGCAAGTATATTGTTTGATTTACTCATTATATCACTCTTAGTAAGCTCATTAAAGCTTAAAGCGTAAGCCCTTGAGAATGAAAGACCACTCGTCAAATGCTTTTTAATTAGCTCATCAAATTGTTTTTCATTTGCCTTCATCGTTTCATGTGCTTTTCGAAGAGCCTCTATACCATCTTCGCAGCCAAAGCTTAGGTAGTCAATTATATTTAATTTATTTAGTATATTCACAGCATTTTTTGCAAATATATCTGCAGGCGCTATAGAAGAGAAGACGGGCAGCTCAAGGACAAGGTCACAGCCATATTCACAGGCAATCTTAGCTCTTTCATACTTGGTAAAGGCACTAGGAAGGCCTCTTTGCACAAAATTGCCACTCATCAAAGCGACCACTGCATCGGCGCCTAGAGCTTCTTTTGTTTTATGAATATGGTAGATGTGACCATTATGAAATGGATTGTACTCAGAAATGATTCCGACTATTTTCAACTTTTTCCCTTCTTTCTTAAAAAACACTTGAAATTTTCTACAATTTATTATATCATATATGTGTATGATTTGTTAAATATTTAGGGAGGTAAAAATGAAAATATTAGTAATTAATTGCGGATCATCATCATTAAAGTATCAATTAATGAACATGGATGACGAAAGCGTAATCTGTAAAGGTTTAGTAGAAAGAATCGGTATTGAAGGCTCTAAGCTAACACACAAAGTTGAAGGAAGAGAAAACTTTGTAGTTGAAGAAGCTATGAAGGACCACAAGGCAGCTATGAAGCACGTATTTGACGCACTTGTTGACAAAGAACACGGCGTTGTTGCTTCACTTGATGAAATCGACGGTATCGGTCACAGAGTACTACATGGTGGAGATAAGTTAACTGACTCAACACTAGTAACTGAAGACGTTAAGAAGACTATCGAAAAGTTCATCTGCTTCGGACCACTTCATAACCCAGCAAACCTTATGGGTATAGAAGCTTGTGAAGAGCTTGTAAAGGGCAAACCAAACGTTGTTGTTATGGATACAGCCTTCCATCAAACAATGCCAGCTAAGAACTTCATGTACGCTATTGACTATGATCTATATGAAAAGTATAGACTTAGAAAATACGGTTTCCACGGAACTTCTCATAAATATATAGCACATAGAATGGCTGAAATACTTAATAAAGATTTATCAGAACTAAACATAATCAACTGCCACTTAGGCAATGGATCGAGTTTAGCTTGCATTAAGAATGGTAAAGTTTACGATACATCCATGGGTGTTACACCGCTTGAAGGCCTTGTAATGGGTACAAGATCAGGCGATATCGACCCAACTGTTGTTACATTCTTATGTGAAAATGAAAATATTACTCCACATGAAGCTAACCAATGGTTAAATAAAAGATCAGGTGTTCTTGGCGTATCTAAGCTAAGCTCAGACTTTAGAGACCTTGAAGAAGCAAGAGATAAGGGCAATGAAAAAGCAGCACTTGCACTTGATATGTTTACAAACAGAGTTAAAAAGTACATCGGTGCTTACATGGCTCAAATGCCAGAGCTTGATGCTATCGTTATGACAGGTGGTATCGGTGAAAACTCTGACACAATGAGAAGAGAAATTCTTCACGGACTAGAACACCTAGGCATCGAACTAGATGACAAGAAGAACGACGGAACTAGAGGAAAAGAAGTAGACATCGCTAAAGATGGCGCTAAGATTAAGATCTACATCTGCCCAACAAACGAAGAATTAATGATAGCAAGAGACACAAAGGAAATTATTTCAAAATAATTTAAAATAAGATAGAAAAAGTCTTGACAAAAGAGATAAAAAACAGTATAATTGTAATGTTATAAATGCGAATTAGTAAAGAAATACATTTACTGTAAGTTAAGGAGGTGTTTTTAATGGCAGTACCTAAAGGACGTACATCAAAACAAAGACGTAACAAGAGAAGAGCTTCATCTTATACATTAAGAAAAGCAACTTTCGTTGAATGTCCTCAATGTCATGAAATGAAAAGACCACACAGAGTATGCATGAACTGTGGTTATTACAATGGTGAAAAGGTTTTAGATGTTGAATAAAATTACTCAGGTTAACGCCTGAGTTTTTTTATTGTGTATTTGTTCCTACTAGGTCCAAGTGATTTGGAGCAGTTCCAAGTGGGACAAGGAAAAAAACAAGGACTATCTCAATAAATACTAACGCAAGCACAAGTATAAAATAGGCTAAATTGACTTATCGGTCTATTTATGATATAATATATCTTAACAATTAATCGGATAAGGGGTAATAATATGGCAATTTCTTATAAACCATTATGGCACTTATTGGTAGAAAGAGAAATGAACAAAGAAGACTTAAAAAGAGCTGCAAGCTGTAGATCCATTGAAAGAAGTATTAGATATCCTGATTAACTATAGAAATAATATTTATTTAGACAGGAGGAAATAAAGTGAGTCAAGAAAATAAGATAAATCAATCTTGCTGAGGTTCAATACAAAAAACCACTGGTACAGTGGAAGAAAAAGCAAATTGCCCCAAATGTCACAAAATAGGAGAAAAGGTTAAGAATATAACTGTAAAGCATATGGTATCAGAAAACCTTATGGGAAAGGTTGTAGATGAAGAAACTTACTATTTATGTATGAATGAAGATTGTGATGTCGTGTATTATAACTTAAACAATGAAAGAGTTTTTTATAAGGAAGATGTAAAAGTTCCTATATGGTTTAAAAAGGATGCAAATCCCAAATATATATGCTATTGCAACCAAGTTACAGAGCAACAAATTATAAACGCTGTTTTAGATGATGGTGCAAAGAATATTAAAGATATTATTAGACTTACAGGGGCAATGAAAAATGCAAAGTGCGAAATTAACAATCCTTTGGGTAAATGCTGTAGTCCTTTTATTCAAGAAACCATCAATAAGGCATTAAAAAGCAAATAATAGTTTGCGACACATAATTTATAAAGTACGTCACAACAGTAATAAAATTAAAAATAATAAAAAACTATAGAATTAAAATTTTAACGGTTCAGATGCAAAAGTCTGGGCCGCTTTTTTATTTTTCCCGGAAAGGAGGTCGCCTATATGGTAAATGATGAAGTTAATAATAAGGCTATAAATATTGAGATAAAAGTGGCTCAGTATTCAGCAAAGGCTATTTTAAAAGCTATGAAAAAGATTATAGAAGATGCCAATGAAAAAAGTCAACAACTTGCAGATTATATTAGTGAAAAAAGAAAAACCAATTCAAGGAAACTTAAGGATATGGTAAAGAAAGGTCATCTGGAAAATATTGATAAGCAAATCGAAAATAAATTCAATGCTTTTAAGGATTACGCATAAAGGCGTAAAATAAATTGGGGGTTTGTTAGAGATAAAGATACAAGACTTTATATTAACAATACAAACTACACAAAAGAAATGAATAATGAAAATTGGAAAAGATTGGAAGATTTATTTTAATGCGTTGTTAGATGACAAGAAATTTAATAATGAAACTTTTAAAGAGATAGCATAAATGTTATCTCTTTTTTATTACAAGAAATAAGGTATATATAGGAGATAGAAATTAAAAACGCTATCGTCTTTTTTATATTAAATACGGGTAAAAATATTAACAAGAAATTTGTAACGTTTTGATTTTTCAATCGTCTAACTATTAGAAAGCAAGAAAGGGTGTGATTTTATGGACTATGATTACGAAATAATATATAAAGAATATTTTTCTAAAGTATATTTATATGTTTTGACAATTAGTCATGATGAACATATAGCTGAAGAAATCACACAAGAAACTTTTTTTAAAGTAAAATAACTACGTATCTCATCTCATTCATAAAAAACTTGATTTAATAGGCAAAATAATGTATAATAATTATGGATTTAGAACGGAGGAAATTATGAAGTTATTAATTGATACACAAGGCGGCGACAATGCACCTAAAGCTATGCTCATGGCTGTACAAAAGGCAAAGGCAGAGGACAGCTCTTTAGATTTTGTTTTGTTCGGCGATAGAAAAGAGATTGAAGAGCATCTTGGAGCTGATGCAGCGAATTATGAGATAGTTCAAACTGAAGACGTTATCACAAATGAAGACGAGGCGGCTCTATCCATAAGAAAGAAGAATAAAGCATCCATAGTCCTAGCATCAAAGTACTTAGTGGAACATGACGATGCAGATGCCTTTATATCATCTGGATCAACTGGCGCGCTTCTTGCGGCAGCTATGCTTATAGTAAAGAGGATAGATGGCTTTAAAAGAGCGAGCATACCAACATTCTTACCGGGAATAAAGGGACCAACACTACTTTTGGATTCAGGGGCCAATGTTGACTGCGAGCCAGAATTTATTTATGAATTTGCTAAGCTTGGATCAAAGTACGTTGAAAAGCTACTTGGCATAGAAAGACCGAAGATTGCTTTGGTATCTAACGGCGCTGAAGCTAAAAAGGGCAATGAGCTAACTAAGAAGGCTCATGAAATACTTAAAAATTCAGAACTTAATTTTATTGGCAATATCGAAGCCAATGAAGTTCTTACAACTGAAGCAGACATCATCGTTCAAGACGGCTTTGTGGGCAATGTAATACTAAAGGAGCTTGAAGGAGCTAGCAAAGTTTTTGTAGGAAATATTAAAAACTTTGTAATGAAAGATGATAAATACTTTGCTTCTGATGAATTAAAGATGTCTTTCTTAAAGGATATCATGTCACTTATGGGACTTACTAAGTACGGCGGATCACCTGTTTTAGGCGTAAATAAAGCAATAATCAAAGCACATGGCAATAGTGATGAGAAGGCATTTTACCTAGCTATAAGAAATACTGTTGACTTTGTGAATTCAGGAGTTATAGAATATTTAAAGGAAAATTAGGAGGAGCTATGTTAGAAGAAAAAATTAAAGAAATAATTGCTAAGCAATTTAAAGTAGATCTTAAAGATTTAAAGGACGAAACAAGATTTAAAGAAGACTTAAAGGCAGATTCCATCGCCATAGTTGAATTAATTATGAATTTAGAAGACGAATTAAATGTAAGCCTTGATGATGACAAGGTTACAAGTGTTAAAACAGTTGGAGAGGCAATCGCACTAGCCGTAGAAGCTGCAAAATAATGAAGAATTCTGATATATCCGATGCTCGCGAAAAGCTCAAAAGCTTGCAGGCGATTATCGGATATAATTTTAATGACGAAAATTTGCTTTTCACTAGCCTAGTTCACAAGAGCGCTAGTGAGGCTGAGTTTTTAACTGCATCATATAGCGCTCAGAGCCTTGAGTTTTTAGGCGACAAAGTACTTTCTTATGTCCTAGCAAAGTATTTATTCACTAAGTACATAGACAAGGACGAAGGTACTCTGTCTAAGTACATTGCCATGCTTGGCAAAGCTTCATACCAAAATATGGTCGCTAAAGACCTTCATTTGGATGAGTACATCTATATGGAAGCAAATTTAAGATTAGATCTTGATAAGACTTCGATACTCTCTGATCACTTAGAGGCCTTGATTGCTGCCATATACTTAGATTCAGACATCGATGCAGCTGAGAAATTTATACTGGATAAATATTTAAAAGATGCCAATATGCTCTTGGACGCGAAGAGTGATTTTCTAAATTATAGAAATATTTTGATTGAATATGCTCAAAAGCATGGCCTAGACTTAATATTTACTCTAGTAAATGAATATGGACCTGATAATGATAAAAGTTTTGAGTACGCTGTAGAACTTGATGGCTATAGGGCAATTGCTATAGCTAAGAGGAAGAAAACTGCTCAGCAATTGGCATCTAAGGAACTTGCGATTGAAATGAAATTGATAAAATGAAAAAAAACTATATAATACCAATTTTTATACCGCATCTAGGCTGCCCAAATGATTGCATTTTCTGCAATCAAAAGAAGATAGCCAAGGACTACGATGCGCAAAAAGAAGAAAATATAAAAAAGGATATAGAAAAGTATTTGGCGCTATATGAAGGAAAAAGTGATATAGAGCTTGCTTTTTATGGAGGCAGCTTCACTGCACTTGATTACCCGCTTATGCTTAGCTATTTAAAGCTTGCAAATATATACATAGAGCGTGGCCTCATTGATAGCATAAGGATATCGACAAGGCCGGACGCTATAAGTGAAGAAATTCTTAATGAGCTGGAAAAGTATAATGTAAAAACCATTGAGCTAGGCGCGCAGTCAATGAATGACGCTGTTTTAGATGCACTGAGGAGAGGTCATAAGGTGACTGACACCATTCTCAGCGCTAAAATGATTAAGAAGAGAGGCTTTACCCTTGGACTTCAAATGATGACGGGCCTATATAAGTCAAGTAAAGAGATGGATATAGCTACAGCTGAAGCAATAGCTGCGCTTGAACCAGACTTTGTAAGGATATATCCAACGCTTGTCATAAAGGACACGGAGCTTGTAGATAGACTTGAAGATGGCTCATACAAGCCATTGGATGTAGACGAGGCAGTTGATACGCTTAAGAGCTTAGTTATCATTTTTGAAGCAAAAGACATTGAGATAATTAGAATAGGTCTTCAAACTACTGATAATATTCAGCTAGGTAAGGACGTAGTGGCAGGGCCATTCCACCCGGCGATACGCTCATTAACATACGAGGCAATCTATCTAGAGATCATAGAAGAATTTATTGAGCTTAATAAAATTACAAATGATTTTACCATAGCATCTTCAAAAAAAGTCGCTTCATACTTGAGCGGCTCAAAAAAAACAAATAGAAAGAAAATTTATCAAAAATATAAAATAAATTACGAGATAAAAGGCATCTTTGATGAGGACGATAGGCTAATGTTTTACGATGGAAGCCCGCAAAGCTACTCATTTAAGATTCTTTTAAAGAATAAGTACGAAAGGGGCAAATATTTTGCGTTTAAATAAATTAATATTGAAGGGATTTAAGTCCTTCGCAAATAGAACTGAAATAGTCTTTACTCCTGGAGTTACAACGATTGTAGGGCCTAATGGTAGTGGTAAGAGCAATATATCTGACGCAGTTAGATGGGTTTTAGGCGAACAAAGCAATAAATCTCTTAGAGCAAATAAGGCAAGTGACGTTATCTTCCAAGGAACTGAAGAGAAAAAAGCGCTTGGCTACGCTCAAGTAAGTATAGTGTTTTCAAATGATGATAACGCTCTACCTGTTGAATACCAAGAGGTTGAAGTCACAAGACGCATGTACCGCTCAGGCGAGAGCGAATTTTTTATAAACAATAAAAAGGCCAGGATGAAGGACGTTAGAGAGCTTTTCCTGGACACAGGCGTTGGTAAGGACGGCTACTCCATCATTGGCCAAGGAAGGATAGACGAGATACTATCAAACAAGCCAGAGGACAGAAGAGCCATCTTTGAAGAGGCATCAGGCGTTAGTAAGTATAGATACAAAAAAGAAGAATCCTTAAGGAAGCTTGATAAGACTGAAGCAAATTTACTTAGAATAAAAGATATTCTTTATGAAATAGAACAAAATGAAGCGAGACTTAAGGGCGAATCGGAAAAGGCTAGAGAATATAAGGGCCTTATGGAAGAGTACAAAAAGGTTGACGTATCTATTTCATACAATGCTTATGAAAAGATTGAGAAGAATTTACTTAAATTTACTGCGGATAAAGATAGGCTCATCGATGATTTAAAATTAAGTGAAATAAAAAATAAAGAAGTTGAAGAGAGCGCTGCGCCACTACAAGCTGAGCTTAAGAAATATGAAGCGCTTATCGATGAGATTAAAGAGCAAAGAAATAAAGATCTTAGAGACTTTGATATCAATAGGCAAAAGCTTGAGATAAACAAAGAAAAACTTAAGTCTATAGAAGACAAAGTGCTTGATAACAAATTAAAAGAGAAAGAACATGAGAATAAATTACTAGAATCAGAAGAAAAAATAAAAACACTATCTCTTGTGAAAAAATCAAGCGAAGAAACTTTATTAAAGATTGCTAAGGACCTTGAAGCACTTAAAAATGAAAATGCATCTTATGATAGAACTAGCTATGATGACGCTATGAATATGGGCCTAGCGCTTGATAAAGAGCTTGAGGCGCTAAGACTAAGTATAGAAAACAAGAATAATAATAAAGCTAGTCAAAACGAAAAGCTTACGGATATAGAAAAAAAGATAAGCGATAAAGAAAATGAATTAAATAAGCAAAATGATGAATTCGATAAAGCAAATAGCAATCTTAATGATTTAAATAAGACGTTTAGTGAAAAGGAAGAGCTTTACAAAAAAGCCAAAGATGAGATCACAGCAAAAGTTGATGAATTAGCAAAATCAAAGGACGCTTACTTTGCTTTAGAAAATGACATTAGAGTTTTAGAAAAAAGTTATGAGATGCACAAAAATCTTGAGGAGAATCTCGACGGCTACTACAGAAGCGTTAAAGAGATAGCCAAGGCGGCGAAGAAAAATTATTTTAAATCTGAATCGAGACTTGTGGTTGACATCTTTAACTGCGATGAAAAGTACTCACTTGCGATAGAATCAGCACTTCAATCGAATTTACAAGCCATAGTCATAGATAGAGATGACGATGCCAAAGAGTACATCGACTTTTTGAAGAAGAATAACTATGGTAGAGCGACTTTCTATCCACTTAATAGATATACTTCTAGATCAAACGAAAATTTTAATATCAATGACAAAGATGCCATAGGTTTTGCGAGCGAACTAATTATTTATGATAAAAAATATGACAATCTATTCAAGAGCTTGCTTCAAAGAACAGTTGTAACGACTACTTTTGATGCAGCTTTAAGAATATCAAAAGTTTATAAACAATATAGATACGTTAGTTTAGATGGACAAATAATAAATTCATCTGGATCAATAGTGGGCGGTAGCCAAGTAAAATCATCATTTATCTCGCGTAAACACATGCTTACTAAGCTAATGGACGAGATAAAAGAGAAGAAAAAATCATTAGAAGCAGCTAAAGCGGCGCTTATAAATAAGGAAGAAGAGATTAAGAGTGAGAAAACATCTTATGACAAGCTAAATGAAGAAATCATTTCAATAAATGAAAAGATAAACACTGCTAAAAAAGAAATCAATTCACTTGAGATAAACATAAACTTTAGCAAAAGAGATATAAGTGAAGCAAAGACTCAAAGAGAAGAGCTTATGAAATCACTTGAAGCGCTTGAAGAAGAGATAGCTCAAGGCGCTAAGGACTTAGAAGAGCTTAAGAGTAAAAAGCTTGAGCATGAGAAGACGATAGAAGCCGAAAAAGAACTTATCAAGGGCTTTGAAGAAGAAAAAGATAGACGAAACGAAAAGCTTCTTCAAATAAGCGTTGAAAAATCTACTTTAGAAGCAAAGCTTGAAAGAACTGAGGAAGACATTGCTATATCACAAGAATATATAGCTAAGTCACAAGAGATTAAAGATGGCCTTGCAAGCGATTTTAAGGAGCTTAGCCAAAATAAAGAAGCACTTGAAAATGAAAATGCTAGCATCATGGACTTCTTAAAGAAAAATGAAGAGCTTGAACAAGAATACATTGATAAGATCAATCAAAAGACAGATGAAAAGGAAAAAGTTTTATCTAAGATCTTTGATCTGCAAAATGAGATAAAGACTTGTCAAGAAGGCATCATCGCAATCAAAGACGAGATTAATAAGAATGAGGTTTTACTTGCTCGTAATGAAGTAATGAAAGATAATATCAAAGAAAAGTTATCGAACGATTACTTCATTAACGTTGAAAATATCGACAAGGAAAGCCTTGTTAAGGCAAGCTCAAAAGACTTAAAAGAACTACAAGAAAAGATTGATGCCCTTGGCGATGTATCACTATCATCTATAAAAGAGTATGAAGATACATTGACAAGATTAGAATTCTTAAGAAAGCAATATGATGACATGCAAGAATCTAAAGAGGACTTACTAAATATAATCGACGATATCGACGAAACTATCAAGATAAAGTTTAAAGATAACTTCAATATTATTCAAGGATATTTCTCAGAGATATTTCAAAACTTATTTGGTGGCGGCGAAGCGAAGATATATATAAGCGACGAAAGCGATATACTTAACTCAGGTATTGAGATTGAGGCGCGTCCACCAGGAAAGAGCATGCAGTCACTAAGTCTACTATCAGGCGGAGAGAAGACTTTAACAGCGATAGCTTTATTATTCGCGGTACTAAAGTCAAAACCATCGCCATTCTGTATACTTGATGAGATAGATGCGGCTCTTGATGATGCCAACATCAGTAAGTACACAGCTTATCTCGATAGGATTAAAGACGAAACACAATTTATCCTTATCACGCATAGAAAGGTAACTATGGAGATATCGGACGCTATATACGGCATTACTATGAAAGAAAAGGGCATAAGCTCGATACTTTCGATGAAATTAACTTAAGAGGTGAAATATGTTTAATTGGTTTAAAAAGAAAAAGAAAGATGAAGAGCAAAAAGAAGTTCAAGAACAAAAAGTAGATTTAGTAGCAGAGGAGCCTGATCAAAGGCCTTTGAATGCAGAAGCAAATTTAGATGAAGAAGCAAAAACGATTGACGAAGCAAAATCAAATGCAGAAGCAAAAGCGATTGACGAAGTAAAATTAAAAACAGAAGCAAAAGTGAACGCTGAAACGCAAGTGAATGAAGAAGCACCCAAAGAAGTCAAAGAAGAAAAATCATCTTTCTTCAAGAGAATGTTCTCAGGACTTGAAAAGACAAGACAAAATCTAAATTACAAGCTTCAAACAGTCTTTAAGGGCACGGACATTGACGACGACTTTTACGATGAGCTTGAAGAAGTTTTAGTCACATCAGACATTGGCGTTGAAACTGTTATGAACATTATCGACAATCTAAAAGAAAGACTTGTTAGAGAAAATATTTTAGAGAGAAAAGATGCTCTTCCTATATTAAAGGATGAGATTAAAAATATAATGAATGACAATATTACATCGAGAGATTTGAAGCTTGAGCCATCTCCAGCCATACTTCTAGTTGTTGGTGTCAATGGTGTTGGTAAGACGACTACAATAGGCAAACTTAGCTACCAATTCAGACAAGAGGGCAAGAGCGTTTTGATTGCGGCTGCCGATACATTTAGAGCGGCTGCCATTGAACAGCTTAAAGAATGGGCTAATAGAGCAAACGTTGACATCATCGCTCATGAAGAATCAGCTGACCCAGCAAGCGTTGTCTTTGATGCAATCATGGCGGCTAAAGCAAGAAAGACTGATATACTTATCTGCGACACAGCAGGTAGGCTTCATAACAAACAAAACTTAATGAATGAGCTTAACAAGATCAAAAGAGTTATCGATAGAGAATTTCCTAATGCAGTTAAAGAAAATTTATTGGTTCTTGATGCGACTACTGGTCAAAACGCCATCATACAAGCGAAGTCCTTTAAAGAGACAAGTGACATAACAGGTGTTTGCGTTACTAAACTAGACGGCACTGCTAAGGGCGGCGTCATCATTGCACTTGAGAGCGAATTACATTTGCCAGTTAAGATTATAGGTGTCGGTGAAAAGATAGAAGACCTTCAAGCCTTTAACGTCGATGACTTCGTTGAAGCATTATTTTAAAAATATTTAAATAATTTTAAAAAAAGTATTGACAAAAGTCAATCTATATAGTATTATATTAACTGTCAAGTAAATAGCTTGACAGTTTTTTATGTGATAACACTAAGAACGACACGAGTTTTATAAGGAAAAAGATAAAATGAAAGTACTAGATGATTATATATATATCGGAAGACTCTTGGACTTCTACGGAAGCCTATTAACAGAGAGTGAGTCAAAGTCGGTTGATTACTATTACAACGAAGACTATTCACTTACTGAGATAGCTGAGCTTCTTTCAATATCGAGACAAGCGGTGAGCCTTAACATTAAAAGAGCTATAGACAAGTTAAAGTCTTTTGAGGACGCGCTTAAGCTTATAGAGAAGTTCGATAAGAAGAAAGAGGCCAAGACTAAAGCTCTTGACTTACTTAATCAGGCTCATGTCAGTAAGGATATAGAAGATATAAGAGAAAAGATTAAAGAAGCTGAAGAGATTATAAACGAGATCTAAAAGGAGCAATAATGATATTTGAGAGCTTATCAGAAAAACTACAAAAAACATTAGACGGCTTAAGAGGCAAGGGCAGACTTAGCGAAAAGGATGTCGATGCGGCACTTAGAGAAGTAAAGCTAGCTCTTCTTGAAGCGGATGTTAATTATAAGGTAGTTAAGAATTTTATAAATACATTAAAAGAAAGAGCCATAGGCACTGAAGTTATGGAGAGTTTAACTCCTGGTCAACAAGTTATTAAGATTGTTAATGAAGAATTAATTAATCTTATGGGCAAGACTAAAGAGGGCCTAAACCTTAGCAAGAACCCGAGCATCATCTTGATGTGCGGTCTTCAAGGTGCAGGTAAGACAACTACTACAGGTAAACTTGCTATAAACCTAAGAAAGAAAGGCAGAAGACCACTATTAGTTGCTTGCGACGTCTATAGACCAGCAGCCATTAAACAGCTAGAAGTTGTTGGAAAGTCGATTGACGTGCCAGTATTTTCTATGGGTGACAAGATAAAGCCACTTGATATAGCTAAGAGCGCTATAGAGCACGCTAAGAAGAATGGTAATGACATTGTCATCATAGATACGGCGGGCCGTCTACACATAGACGAAGTGCTTATGGATGAGCTAAAAGGTTTAAAAGAAAATCTAGAGCCATCAGAAATACTTCTTGTACTTGACTCAATGACTGGACAAGACGCAGTAAACGTGGCAAAAGCCTTTGACGATGCGCTTGGCATAACAGGAGTAATATTAACAAAGCTAGACGGTGACGCTAGAGGCGGTGCGGCACTTTCAATTAGAGCCGTTACTGACAAACCAATTAAATACGTTGGTATGGGCGAAAAGATGGATGAGCTTGAAGAGTTTCATCCAGACAGATTAGTTTCTAAGATACTTGGTATGGGAGACGTGCTTACTCTTATCGAGAAGGCACAAAGCAATATTGACCAAAAGAAGGCAATGGAGCTTGAGAAAAAATTAAGGGAAGAAACATTTACCCTTGATGATTTCTTAGATCAAATAGCTCAGATGAGAAACTTAGGACCTATAGAAAATCTAATGCAGATGATACCAGGAATGAATTCAAAAGCCTTGAAGGGCATAAATATAAGTGACAAGGATATAGGCAGAGTTGAAGCCATCATCAGAAGTATGACTATGAAGGAGAGAATGACTCCAAACATAATCAACGCTTCAAGAAAGAAGAGAATTGCAGAAGGAAGCGGAACAACAACAAATGATGTTAACAAACTTTTAAAGCAATTTGAAGACACTAAGAAGATGATGAAGCGCTTCGGCAAGATGGAGAAGTCTATGAAAAGAAAAGGAAATTTCAATTTTCCATTTAATATATAATTTTAAGGAGGTGAGATTGTGGTAAAAATTCGTTTAAAAAGAATGGGATCAAAAAAGAATCCATTTTACAGAATTGTTGTAGCTGATTCAAGAAGAGCTAGAGATGGCAAGTTTATTGAACAACTTGGTTATTATGACCCATTAACTGAGCCAAAGACAATAAAATTCGATCAAGAAAAGGCTGAACAATGGATAGCAAACGGAGCTAAGGCAAGTGAAACAGTTCAAAGATTATTCAAATCTCAAGGATATGATATAACAGCAAAGACTGCTAAGAAAGCTGAAGCAACAGAAGAAACAGAAGCTGTAGAAGCTTAGGATGTGGGGGTTAATATGAAAGAATTAGTTGAATTTTTAGCAAAATCTATTGTTGATAACAAAGATGATGTTAAAGTTACAGTTAATGAATCAGCAAATGAGATCAACATTGATCTATACGTAAATCCAGATGATATAGGCAGAGTTATCGGTAAAGGCGGTAAGGTTGTTAAAGCAATCAGACTTATAGCCGGAGCTACTCTTAAAGATTCAAGAAGAATTAATTTAGAAATAAAGGAATAAATCTTGGACCTTATAAAGATAGCAAAGATTGTCTCAGCGCATGGCTTAAATGGAGAGGTAAAAATCTTTCCGTACACAGATGATTTAAATGGTTTCAAAGAGTATAATGAAATCTATATCGATGGTGAAGAGCTTGAGATTATAAGTCAAAAGATAGCTTCAAAATTTATTGTACTTAAGTTAAAAGGCTTTGATTATATAGACGATGTCAAAAGGCTTCTTAACAAAGATGTTTTTATTGATAGGGCTCAAATGCCTTCGCTAGATGAGGGTGAGTACTATATACATGAGCTTATAGCCATGGAAGTTTCTAGCGAAGCTGACGAGTTTATTGGCACTGTTAAAGATGTCATGGAGACTAGCGCAAATCACGTGCTTGTTGTGGATCATGACGGTAAGGAAGCACTTATTCCTTTTGTTAAAGCCTTTATCAAAGAACTTGACTTGAAGCATAGAAAGATAAAAGTCAAACTCATAGAAGGTATCTTATGATAAAGTTTAACGTCTTAACGCTGTTCCCAGAGATGTTTACGGCTCTTACTGATTTTAGTATAATCAAAAGGGCTATAGACAATGAGCTTATAGAGATCAATCTTATTAATTTTAGAGACTACTCTAAGGACAAGCACAATAAAGTTGATGACTACCCCTATGGTGGCGGAAGTGGCATGCTTTTAAGAGCGGATGTTCTTAAGGACTGCTTAGAAGATATTAAGCCGAAGAAGCTTATCTATCTTTCACCGAAGGGCAAATTATTCAATCAAGACTTGGCTAAAGAGTATGCAAAACTTGACGAGATAACAATTCTTTGTGGGCATTATGAAGGCTTAGATGAGAGAATCATCCAAAACTATGTCGATGAAGAGCTTTCTATCGGGGATTATGTATTGACCGGTGGAGAACTACCCGCTATGGTAATCATAGATACCGTATCGAGGTTAGTTGATTCAGTAATAAAAGAAGATTCGTATTCAGACGAAACTCACATGTCAAATTTTTTAGAGTATCCTCAGTATACCAGACCATATGATCTGGATGGGGATAAGGTTCCAGATGTACTGCTTAGTGGAAACCATCAAGATGTCGATGACTTTAGACTCATTGAGTCATTTAAGGCAACTGTTAAAAACAGGATAGACTTACTTGATTTTGCTAAGCTAGATAAAAAGGAAATGAAAAATTTGAGAGAAATATTAAATAAACTAAAGAAGGAGGACTAAGATGGACTATATTAAGATGCTTGAAGCACAACAATTAAAAGACAACATTCCTCAATTTCATGTAGGTGACACTGTTCAAGTTCACTATAAAGTTGTAGAAGGTACACGTGAAAGAATCCAAGTGTACGAAGGTACTGTAATTAAGAGACAAAACGGCGGAGCTAAAGAAACATTTACAGTAAGAAGATTGTCATATGGTATTGGTGTTGAAAGAACATTCTTACTTCACTCTCCAAGAATCGACAAGATTGTTCTTGTTAGAAAAGGTAGAGTTAGAAGAGCTAAACTTTACTACTTAAGAGATAGAGTAGGTAAAGCTGCTAAAGTTAGAGAAAAACAATCGTTTTAATTGATGTAAAGACATTCTATTGAGAGAGTGTCTTTTTTCTTTGCGATATTTATTTACATTGACTGTCTTTTGTGATAATATAGAAGATAGTTAGGAAGGTGTATGATATGAATATAAATTGGTACCCTGGACATATGAAGAAGACTAGAGAGTCTTTAATTGAGATGTCAAAGTTAGTCGATATAGTTATCGAGCTAATAGATGCGAGAGCACCTATGTCGAGCACGAACCCCATAATCAAAGAAATAACGGCTAATAAAGCCAAGATCATATTATTAAATAAAGCGGACTTAGCAGATGAGAGAGTCAACAAGAAATGGATAGCTCATTACAAGGATGCAAAGTGCATTGAGTTCAACGCGAAAGACAAATCGAACGTGAAGAAAATTATTGATTTATCGCGCAAAGAGGTCGACAAGTATCATAAAGAGCATAAACAAAGAGAGCACTTCGGACCTATCAAGGCCATGGTTGTCGGCATACCAAATGTTGGCAAGTCTACTTTTATTAACTTAATGAACAATAAAAAGAGCCTTAAGACAGGTAACAAACCGGGTGTAACTAAGAAGAACCAATGGATTAAGGTCGATAATGACTTTATGCTTCTTGATACGCCAGGTGTTTTGTGGCCAAAGTTTGAGAGCCAAGAGATAGGTATGAACCTTGCCTTCATCGGCTCAATCAAAGATGAGATACTTAACAAAGATGACATCGCCATTGCTCTAATTAAATTCCTTAAGGCTAATTATAGTGGTGCGCTTAATACGAGATACAAGGTCAATGAGGACGCTACAGAGCTTGAAATACTTGAAGAGATAGCAAAGAACAGAGGCTTTATACTTAAAGGCAATGAGCTCGACGTATACAAAGCTATAAATATACTGATAGACGAATTTAGAAACGGACTTTTAGGCAGAATTTCACTCGAGGAGCCGCTAGATGAATAAAGATTATGAAGATAAACTTTTTGACGAAGGCCACAAGATTATAGTCGGCATAGACGAGGTAGGTAGAGGACCCTTCTTTGGAGATGTACTTGCCTGCGCCATAGCTTTTGAAAAGGACTTCTTTATGGAAGAGGTAAACGATTCGAAAAAGCTAAGTCAAAAGAAGAGAGAAAAGATTTTTAAAGAGCTAGTTAAAAATGCTATCGGCATAGGAATTGGTAAAGCGAGTCCTGAAGAAATTGATGAAATAAATATTAAAGAGGCAACTCATCTAGCAATGCAAAGGGCAGTAGAAGACTTTCATGATGATATGAACAATAAGCTAAGACCTGATATAATCTTGATTGACGCGGAAAAGATTAAAGTAGATATAGAGCAAAGAGCTATTATACATGGCGATGCTACTGTATTTACTATAGCTGCGGCAAGTATAGTTGCAAAGGTACTTAGAGATGCTGACATTACTTATTTAGCACAAAAGTATCCAGACTATGACCTTGAGAATAACAAGGGCTATGGTACTAAAAAGCATAGAGAGGCTATCTTAAAATATGGTCCAACACCGCTACATAGAAAAACTTTTTTAAGAAAGCTTTTGGGTAATGGCGATGAAAAATAATTTTAATCGAAAAGACAATAGAAAAAAGGGTAGATTTGGCGAAGAAGAAGCTAAGGAATATCTTCAAAACGAAGGCTACTTCATACTTGACCAAAACTATCAGGTAAGAGATGGCGAGATTGACATCATAGCTAGAGACGATGAGTACTTAATTTTTGTTGAAGTCAAGGCCAGAAACAAGATGGACTACGGTAGGCCCATGGAGGCTGTTACCAAATCTAAGCAAAAGAAGATAATCAAAACGGCTGAGTACTATCTGTATGAACATCAAAACTTAAACTATCAGCCAAGATTTGATGTGATTGAAGTGAATTTTTCTACGAATAAGATTAAGCATATTAAAAACGCATTTTGGATAGGAGATTAAAGATGTATTCTAAAGTAAATACTTGTGTTTTACAAGGTTTGAACGCAAGGATAATTAACGTTGAGAGCGACTTATCAAGTGGCTTACCACAATTTAATATCGTTGGACTTGCTGATACTGCGATAAAAGAGTCTAAGGAAAGAGTTAGAACAGCTGTAAAGAACTCGGATATAGAGTTTCCAATCAAGAGGATAACCATCAATTTAGCGCCAGCAAATGAAAAGAAGGAAGGCTCTCAGATGGACCTTGCCATCGCCGTGGGCATTTTGCTTGCCAATGGCGATATTGATAATCAAGATACTGGTGATATGGTCATTATAGGTGAACTTGCTCTTGATGGCACAGTTAATTCTGTTCAAGGCGCACTACCTATGCTTATATCAATGCGCGACCTTAATGTAAAGAAATGCATTGTACCTGACGCGAACAAAAAAGAGTGCGCTATAGTTGAAGATATAGAGATAATTCCTGTAAAGAACTTAAGGGAAGTAGTTGACTACCTTAACGGCCAAATTAAGATAGAGCCATATAAAAATGAGGAAGAAGAGATTATAAACACAGTTGATGACAGCGTGGACTTCTCGGATATGAAGGGCCAAGAAGGCCTTAAGAGAGCTATGGAGATAGCTGCCGCTGGTGGACATAACATGCTTATCATAGGCCCACCAGGCTCAGGTAAGACCATGGCCGCAAGAAGGCTTGCTACAATACTACCTGATCTTACTTTTGAAGAAGCGATAGAGATTACAAAGATATATAGTATTTCAGGCTTATTAAAGGACGAAGGTCTAGTAAAGAGGAGACCATTCAGATCGCCTCACCATACATCATCAGATGTCGCCTTGATAGGCGGTGGAAGAATACCAAAGCCAGGCGAAGTTTCACTTGCGCATCACGGCGTATTGTTCCTAGACGAATTGCCAGAATTTCCGAGAAAAGTTTTGGAAGTATTAAGACAGCCAATTGAAGATGGCGAGGTAACAGTTTCACGTGTTAACGCAACTTTAAAGTATCCATCCAAGTTCATGTTTGTGGCGTCTATGAACCCATGTCCATGTGGCTACTTTGGTGACGAGACTCACCAATGCACTTGTACTCAAAGTCAAATTGACAGGTACTTAGGTAAAATCTCAAGCCCATTGTTAGATAGAATCGACATACATATCGAGGTAAAACCGGTTAAGTACGATGAATTAAGTTCAAAGATTGAATGCGAATCGTCTGAAACTATTCGTGAGAGGGTCAATAGGGCAAGAAAGAGACAGCTTGAAAGATATAAAAAAGAAGGTATCATCTCAAACTCAGAGCTTACAAACAAAATGATTAAGAAATATGTCAAACTTGATGACAAGGCTCAAGAGATTATGGAATTTGCTTTCAAAAAATTTAATTTCAGCGCAAGAAGCTACAACAAGATACTTAAACTGGCGAGAACTATTGCCGATTTAGCTGATAGTGACTTAGTTTTAGAAAAGCATATACTTGAAGCAATTCAATATAGAACCCTAGATAAGAAATACTGGAGATAAGATGGATAATAGAGATATACTTTTGTATTTAAACAGTATCTTTGCTGAAAGAGCTGCTGTATTTAGCTTATTTGATTTAAATATCGAGCTAAATGATATTATGAATATGGATAAGGTTTCATTAAAAAAGCTAAATCTATTTCCTGATGCAATTATAAATAAGATTGTAAATGATGATAAAGAGGCAATTGTTTATAAAATTAAGGAAAAGCTCGATAAGATTGACGCGGACTTTATGACTTTTCTTGACGAAGATTTTCCAAGCAGACTACTTTTTATAGATGATCCACCGTATTTACTTTTTTACAAAGGAAAGATTATAGATGACGATGAAAACTCTGTTGCCATAGTTGGTGCGAGAAAGTCCTCAAGCTATGGTCAGCTCGCATGCAAGGAGATTGCTCGTGATCTATCTATGAAGAAAATCTGTATTATATCAGGTCTTGCGCTTGGCATTGACTCAATTGCACATCAAACAGCTCTTGAAAATGATAATAGAACCATAGCCGTTATTGGTAATGGTATTGATCAGATATACCCAAGGCGCAACGAAAGACTTTACGCAGAGATAGCGGACCACGGAGCAGTTATATCAGAGTTTCCTCTTGGCGAGCAGCCACTGAGATATAATTTCCCTGTGAGAAATAGAATAATAAGCGCTTTATCTAAATTAGTTATAGTTGTTGAGGCGCAAAAGAGGAGCGGCTCACTAATTACAGCAAGACTTGCACTTGAGCAAGGAAGAGACGTCTACGCCGTTCCAGGTAACATCTTCTCGGCCAATAGTGAGGGTTGCAACACGCTCATTAGGGACGGAGCAGGTATATACACAAACATCGATGACCTAATTGAAACTAGTAGTTTGGTGGACAATTCCATAGCTATGGCAGAAGAAAATTTAGATTTAAGTGATGACGAAAGAAAAGTTTATGATATAATAAAGAACGGCGATGTAAATTATGAGATAATACTCGCAAAAGCGGGCCTTGACAGCGCGTCTTTATCGGCGCTACTAACAATACTTGAGCTAAAGGGCGTAATAACGAGTCAAGGACAAAGAACATACTATGCGAACAGAAGGTGATGAAAGATGGATTTAATTATAGTTGAGTCCCCAACGAAGGCGAAGACTATATCTAGGTTTTTGCCAAAGACTTATAAGATAGTTGCTTCGAAGGGACATTTAAGAGACCTACCAAAGAGTAGGTTTGCGATTGATGTAGAAAATAATTTTGAACCAGAATATATTAATATAAGAGGAAAAGGACCTATTATCAATGAGCTTAAGGATTTAGCTAAAAAAGCTGATAGAGTTTATCTCGCAACCGACCCCGATAGAGAGGGTGAGGCAATTAGCTTTCACCTAGCTTATATTTTAGATATAGATCCAAAGGAGCTTGACAGAATTGAGTTTCATGAAATAACTAAAAATGCTGTAACTAAGGCAATACAAGAGCCACGCGGCATTGATATGGACTTAGTAGACGCTCAGCAAGCAAGAAGAGTGCTTGATAGAATTGTAGGTTACAAGATAAGCCCAATACTATGGAAGAAGATTAGATCTGGTCTATCAGCAGGTAGGGTACAATCGAGTGCGCTTAAACTTATAGTTGATAGAAAAAGAGAGATAGATGCCTTTGTTCCTGAAGAGTACTGGAACTTAAAGGCTTTGTATAAGCATGGCAGTGAAGAGTACGAAGCAAAGTTCGTCGGAACAAGTGATGGCAAAGGCAAAGTGAATAAACTTGATGTTCATAACGTAAAAGAGAAGAACGCCATAGTTAAAGAGATTAAGGCGGCTGATCACATCTGTGAAAGCATTAAAAAATCTGTTTCATCAAGAATGCCAAGCCCGCCATATACAACGAGTACGCTTCAACAAGATGCATCGAGAATATTAAATTTCTCCTCATCAAAGACTATGAAAGTGGCTCAAAGTCTTTACGAAGGTATTAATATTGGCAAGGGCTCTCAAACGGGTCTCATCACCTACATGAGAACCGACTCAACAAGGCTTTCTGATGAAGCTTGTAGCGCTGCTCAAAGCTATATTCTTAGTCAATATGGCAAGGAATATCACAAGAAGAATAATTATGCGCAAAAGAAGTCAAAGAACGCTCAAGACGCGCACGAAGCGATTAGACCAGTTAATATAAACATAAATCCAAGTCAAATATCAAAGTACTTGTCGCAAGACGAGCTCAAGCTTTATAGATTAATCTGGCAAAGATTTTTAATGACACAAATGGCGAGCGCTAAGTTTGATACTTTGACTATAGATTTTGCGTCTGGTAAATATATATTTAGATCAAACTACAAGAGCTTAAAGTTTGATGGTTTCTTAAAAGTATCTTCTTATGAAAAGTTTGATGAGAAGAAAGATGTCAAGCTTAAGGCAAAAGATAAAGTTGATTTAGAAAAGATAGAAGGCGAAAAGAAATTCACTCAGCCTAAGAGCTACTACACAGAAGCGACTTTGATTAAGGCACTTGAAGAGTTAGGCATAGGTAGACCAAGTACTTACTCGCCAACTATATCGACACTGATCAATCGTAATTATATAGAGATAGAAAAGAAGATGTTTATACCGACAGAGCTTGGTATATCAGTTACTAAGCTTATGGAAGAGAATTTCAACTCCATAGTCGATGCGAAGTTTACGGCTTATCTAGAGAGCAAACTTGATGATATTGCAGTTGGCAAGGTCGAGTGGAAGGATGTAATAGCAGACTTTTACGAAGACTTTATCAAGGACGTAGAAAGAGCTGAAAAGGAAGCAAAAGATTATGAGCTTAAAGATGAAGTAAGTGACGTTAAATGTAAGCTATGCGGAAAGCCTATGCTTGTTAAGAGGTCAAGATATGGCAAGTTCCTTGGCTGCTCAGGCTTCCCTGAGTGTAAGTACACTGAGCCAATCGTTGAAAAGACGGGAGCTATGTGCCCTAAGTGCGGACATGATATAATTAAGAAGAAGTCAAAGACAGGCAGAATTTTTTACGGCTGCTCTAACTATCCAAACTGTGACTTCGCTACCTTTGATGAAGTATATTCAAAGCCATGTCCTAAGTGCGGCAAGTACAGAACAATCAAGAGAAAGAGCAAAGAAAATATAATTACTTGTCCAAATTGTGGCTTCGAAGAAGTGATTGATAAGAAAAAAAGCTAAAATATCAAATATTATTCAAAAAAAGCTTGACATTTTGATCATTTCTGATATAATAGTTAGGTAAACCGCTCAGAATTGGTTTTAAGTTGATCACCAATGATGGCGAGACTAAGTTAGAGGAGGTATTAGACTTGTACGCAATTGTAGAAACAGGTGGAAAGCAATACATGGTTAAAGAAAACGATGTAATCCACGTAGAAAAGTTAGAAGCTAACGAAGGCGACGAAATTAGCTTAGACACTGTACTTTTCGTCTCTAATGATGGGGATAATAAAGTAGGTAAACCTTATGTAGATGGTGCTAAGGTTACTTGCAAAGTTTTGAAACAAGGTAAATCTAAAAAGATTGTTGTATTCAAATACAAACCTAAAAAGAACGAAAGAAAGAAAAAAGGTCATAGACAACCATTTACAAGATTAGAAGTAACTAAGATCGAAGCTTAGTTATGACTACAGTAAGTTTTTTCAAAAAGGATGACAAGATACTAGGATTTGAATTTGATGGACATGCAAATTACGCCCATGAAGATGGCATAATATGCGCAAGTCTCTCAGCACTTTCTATATCAACAGTAAATTCTTTAGAAGAAATAGCAGGATTAAATGAAAACGAAGAGTACTTCGTAGAAATTTATGAAGATGATGATAAAGACGAGGTTAAATTAAGTTTTAAGTATAAGACAGATGATCCTGAAAAGGACTACATAAGTCAGATACTACTTAAGTCTTTATTACTAAGCGTTAAAAATATATATAAGGAACACTCCGATAGAGTGGCTTTGTATGTGAAGGAGGTAAAGAAATGTTAAAAATTAATTTACAATTATTCTCCTCTAAAAAGGGACTTGGTTCTTCAAAAAACGGTAGAGACAGTAAGCCAAAAATGCTTGGAACAAAGCGTGGAGACGGACAATTCGTTCTATCAGGTAACATTCTTGTAAGACAAAGAGGAACAAAGATTCATCCCGGTAATAATGTCGGTAGAGGAAAAGACGATACACTTTTTGCTATGATTGATGGCGTTGTTAAATTCGAAAGAAAAGACAAGAAAAGAAAACAAGTAAGTGTATATCCAAAAGAAGTTTTAGCATAGTTTTAAGGAACCGGTACACGGTTCCTTTTTTATTAAGGTGGTAATAATGTGTTAGACATGGTAGTATTAGAATTAAAAGCTGGTAAGGGCGGAGACGGCATGGTCGGCTGGAGAAGAGAAAAGTTTGAACCTGCTGGAGGACCTTATGGCGGCGATGGAGGCAAGGGCGCGTCCATCATTTTAAGAGCTGACTCAAATATGAGAACGCTAATAGATTTTAAACATAAGAGAATATTTAAAGCTGATAATGGTGAAAACGGCAAAAACAAATTGCAATATGGTAAAGATGGTGAGGACTTAGTCCTTAAAGTTCCTGTTGGTACACTTGTTAAGGAGTATAATTCTAAGGGACTTATTATGGACTTAAAAAATGATGGCGACGAAGTCATCATAGCCAAAGGTGGCCGTGGTGGCAGAGGCAATGCAAAGTTCAAAAACTCTGTAAGACAGGCACCAACATTTGCAGAGCCTGGTAAAAAAGGTGAAGAGATAAAAGTAATACTTGAGTTAAAGCTTATAGCAGACGTTGGCTTCATAGGCTACCCAAACGTAGGTAAATCATCGCTTTTATCGGTGATATCAAGAGCAAAACCAAAGATTGCTAACTATCACTTCACGACACTTGAACCAAACCTTGGCGTAGTCACAACAAAGGATAATAACAGCTTTGTTGCTGCCGATATACCAGGACTAATAGAAGGGGCACACGAAGGCCTTGGACTTGGTCATAGCTTCTTAAAGCATATAGAAAGGACCAATGTACTTGCTCACGTTGTTGATGCATCAAGATCTGAAAGAGAAAACCCGATTGAAGATTTTAAAAAGATAAACGAAGAATTATTTTCTTATAATGAAAAATTAAAAGATAAAAAGCAATTAGTCGTATTAAATAAGGCGGACTTAGTTTATGAAAAAGAGGAGCTAGAAAAGCTTCAAAACGAGTTCAAGGAGATGGGCTACGACAGCGTTATTACAAGTAGTGCAACGCTTGAAGGCGTTGAGATGCTTAAGTATAAGCTATATGACATCATCAAGGATATGCCAAGAAATGTTAACGAAACATTCGATGATACTGTATACATCAAAGAGGATACAGACATACCAGTTCATGTATATAAATCAAATGGCATTTACTTCGTTGAAGGAACTAAGGTTGAGAACGTTTTAGCGGGCGTTTATGCTGACAATATAGACTCACTAAGATATTTCCAAAGATTCCTTGAAAATGAAGGTATCATGGACGAGCTTAGAGAGCTTGGATTAGAAGACTCAGATACAGTCGATGTATGTGGCTTCGAGTTTGATTATTATAGATAGGTGATATTATGACAGGAAAAGAAAGAGCAAAGTTAAAATCAATCGCACAAAATTTAAAAGCTACATTTCAAATAGGCAAGGAAGGTATCTCGGCTGAATTTATTAATCAAATTGATGATTATTTAGAAAAGAATGAAATTGTTAAGATTAGAGTTTTAAATAATTCGTCAGAAGATGTAAAAGAAGCACAAGCCTTTCTTATGGAAGAGCTTAACTGTGAGTTCGTTCAACAAATTGGCTCAATATTTGTAATATATAGAGAGTCACTAAAGAGACCAAGACTTTTGCAAGATGAAAAATAAGATACTTATTTTTGGCGGCACATTTAATCCCATTCACAATGGGCATTTAATCCTGGCGGAGCACTGCATAAATGAAGAGGGCTTTGATAAAGTAGTCTTTATTCCGACTATGAATCCATATTATAAGGATACACTTGATTTTGATACAAGACTTAAAATGCTAAAGATGGCTATTAAAGATAATGATAAATTTGCCTATTCAAGCATAGAAAAGAGATATAATCTAGAAGGAATGCTTTATTTAATCCTTGAAAAGATTTCAAAGCTTAGTGATGATGACATCACTATACTTATAGGCTCAGACAGTCTTATGAATCTTGATTGGTGGTACAAGATAGACGAGATACTTAAAAAGTATAAAATACTTGTACTAAAAAGAGATGATGAGGACGAGGCTATAAGCATAAAGATAGCTGAGTACAAAGAAAAGTACGGCGCCGATATAAAAGTTTTAAACAATAAAAGAGTAGAGATATCATCAAGCATGATACGTGAGATGATAGAGAACGGCAAATCGATCAAGTATCTTGTCAGGGATGATGTAGAAAAGTTTATAAGGGATGAGAAGCTATATGTATGATATTGAAAAGTTTAAAGAAAAACTAAAAAGCGAAGTAAAACAGTCAAGGTATGAGCACTCTTTATCAGTTATGAATTTTTCAGTAGAGCTTGCAAAATACTATGGTGTAGACGAAGAAAAGGCAAGGGTCGCAGGACTTTTACACGACTGTGCAAAATATAAAGATACAGATAAGATATTGCAAAAGGCAAAAGAATTTGATATAATAATTGATGGTGACTTAAATCACACTATAAAAGTGCTTCACGCTTTACTCGGCTACTATATAGCAAGAGATGAGTACGGCATAGAGGATGAAGAAGTGCTTTTAGCTATAAAAAATCACGCACTTGGTAGAGAAAATATGAGTGATTTAGAGAAGATTGTGTTTTACGCGGACTTTGCAGAGCCTTTAAGAACATATTCCATGGCAGAAAAGCTAAGAGAGTTTAAGCACGAAGGCATTACAAAGGCGACGTATGAAGCAATGAACTACAACCTATGCTATTTACTTGAAGAGGGCTTATACGTTCACCCACAATCATTAAAAACAAGAAATTCATTATTATTGGAGTTGAAAGGAGAATAATTTTTGGAAATTAAAGAAAAGTTAGAAATAATTCAAAATGCAATTGAAGCGAAGAAGGGCTTTGACATAGATAGTATATTTATTGGAGATAGAAGCTCTATTGCTGATTATTTTGTAATCTGTTCAGCCAATAATAAATCACAAGCTGAGTCAATCATGGATGAGGTTGATGAAAAACTTGCCGTACAAGGCGTATTGCCAAGACGTGTTGAAGGCAAAGCAACAAGCAATTGGATAATCATGGATTATGAAGATGTAATCGTTCACATATTCTTAAGCGACGATAGAGAATACTATAATCTTGAAAGATTATGGAAAAACTTAGAAATAGAAAGTGAGGAATAAGAATGAGTCTAAAAACTGTAGACACTAAAAAAGCACCAGGTGCTGTAGGACCATATTCACAAGCAATAGCTTTTGAAAGATTTTGTTTCACATCAGGTCAACTACCTATCAATCCTGAAACAGGAGAGTTAATTTCTGATGATATTGAAAAAGCTACTGAACAATCCATTAAAAATGTAGAAGCAATTCTAAATGAAGCTGGCTTTACATTAGAAGACGTAGTTAAGACAACTATCTTTGTAAAAGATATGAAAGATTTTTCAAAAGTTAATGGCGTTTACGAAAAATACTTCTCAAGTCATAAACCTGCAAGATCTTGTGTAGAGGTATCAACTCTACCAAAGAATGGGCTTATTGAAATAGAAGCAATTGCATACAAATAGGAGGAAGAAATGAGAAAAGTATTAGTTACTGGAGCTTTAGGACAAATTGGTTCTGAACTTGTAAAGAGATTTAGAAAAGAATACGGCGACAGCAATGTTGTTGTATCAGACGTTAGAGAATTACCTGAAAGAAAAGACATAATCGATGCAGGTCCATTCGAATTAATTGACGTTACAGATGGTAAGAGAATTAAAGAAGTTGCCGATAAATATCAAGTAAACACTATAGTTCACTTAGCAGCACTTCTATCAGCAGTTGGTGAAAAGGTACCACAAAAGTGCTGGCAAATCAACATGGGCGGCTTATACAATGTATTGGAAGTTGCTAGAGAAAATGAATGCCAAGTATTTACACCAAGCTCAATCGCTTGTTTTGGACCAGAAACACCAAAGGATAAAACACCTCAAACAACATTACAAAGACCAACATCTATGTACGGTGTAACTAAAGTAGCTGGAGAAAACCTTTGCGACTACTACCACTTAAGATTTGGCGTTGACACAAGAGGAGTTAGATTCCCTGGTATCATCTCATACGATACACTACCAGGTGGAGGAACAACTGACTACGCTGTTGATATCTATTATGACGCAATTAAGAAAGGCTCATACGAATGCTTCATCAAAGAAGGTACATACATGGACATGATGTATATGCCAGACGCACTAGATGCAGTTCTTCAACTTATTGAAGCAGACGGATCAAAACTAATACACAGAAACGCATTCAACATCGCCGCAATGAGCTTTGAACCAGAAGAAATTAAAAGGTCAATACAAAAATTCATGCCAGAATTTACTATGACATACAATGTTGACCCAGTTAGACAAGCAATTGCAGATTCATGGCCAAACTCATTAGACGACAGCTGCGCAAGAGAAGAATGGGGCTGGAAGCCTAAATACGATCTTGACACAATGAGTAAAGACATGCTTGAAAAGCTTAAAGAAAAATTAAAATAGTTTAATCAATATTATTATACGAAGCAGAGTGAGAAATCACTCTGTTTTTTGTTTTGCAAATTGAGTAGTTTGGGTATAATGTATATATATGATGAATGAAACGTGCTCATCGTACTTGGCTTAGAACGAATATAGTGATATGCTAGATATAAATATATTATTATAAGTGCTTTAAGTATAATAAATATGAATACTAGAGAAAATCATTTGCATGGACTTGACAAAAGCTATTAGATATATTATAATATAAATACAATTGAATAAAAACATATACATATTAGAAGCCAATCATATTACATAGATAATTTTATTATCACAAAGATTATACATATTAGATAAAATAGGGATATTTTATTTTTTTATGATTTTATAAAGGGGGATTATGATGGGCTTTATTTATTTGGATAACGCTGCAACAACAAAGGTTAGAAAAGAAGTTATAGATGCGATGCTACCATACTTTGATGAAAAGTATTTTAATGCATCAAGTCTTTATTCGCTTGCAACTGAAGTGAAAAAAGATGTGGTAGAAGCAAGGGAGAAGATAGCATCATACTTTAACTGCAAGGCAGATGAGATATATTTTACAAGCTGTGGCTCAGAATCAGACAACTGGGCTTTAAAGGGAACTGCATTTAAGTACGAGGACAAGGGTAAACACATAATTACGACTGCAATTGAGCATCCGGCCATACTTAATACATGCAAATTCCTTGAAAAGGAAGGTTTTGAAGTAACATACTTAAGCGTTGATGAAGATGGCTTCATTGACCTTAATGAACTTGAAAATGCCATGAGAGACGATACTATCTTAGTTAGTATAATGTTTGCTAATAACGAGATAGGAACTATACAGCCGATCAAAGAAGCAGCTGCTATAGCTCACAAACATAACGCACTATTCCATACAGACGCTGTTCAAGCAGTTGGTAATGTTAGGATAGACGTAGAAGACCTTGGCATTGACATGATGAGTTTATCGGGCCATAAGCTATACGGACCAAAGGGTATAGGCGCTTTATACATTAGAAAAGGCGTGAATATCGACAACTTAATTCACGGTGGTGGACAAGAAAGAAAGAGAAGAGCAGGAACTGAAAATACTGCTGAAATTATCGGTCTTGCTAAAGCTATAGAATTATTATATGACAATTTTGAAAAGCATAATAATCATTTAAGAGATAAAAGAGATAGATTAGTTAAAGAAATTATGGAAAAAATTCCATACACACTATATAATGGCAGCAAGGATCCAGAAAGAAGATTACCAGGCAATGCTTCATTCTGCTTCAAGTACGTTGAAGGCGAAGCGCTTCTACTAATGCTTGACGCTATGGGCATAGCTGGATCAACAGGTTCTGCATGTGCATCTGGCTCACTTGATCCATCACATGTACTACTTGCAATAGGCTTACCACACGAAATTGCTCATGGATCTTTAAGACTAACATTCTCAGAAGAAATTACAGATGAAGATGTAGACTACGTTGTAGACAGCCTAGTAAAGATTATTGAAAGATTAAGACAAATGTCACCTCTATATGATGAGGCAATTGCGAAAGGAGAAATATAATGTTATATTCTGAAAAAGTTATGGATCACTTTATGCATCCAAGAAATGTAGGAGAGATGGAAAACCCAAGCGGTGTTGGCGAAGTTGGTAACGCAAAATGCGGCGACATCATGAGGATGTACCTAAAGATAGATGAAAACGATATAATTACAGACGTTAAGTTCAAGACTTATGGCTGTGGTACTGCTATTGCATCATCATCTATGGCTACAGAACTTATTAAGGGCAAGTCCATAAACGAAGCTATAAATCTATCAAATAAGGAAGTAGCTGAAAACTTAGATGGACTACCACCAATCAAGATGCACTGCTCAGTACTTGCTGAAGAAGCTATCAAGGCAGCACTTTATGACTATCAAGAAAAAACTGGTCATAAGGTAAAAGGTCTTGAAAATTACGAACCACCAAAAGATGATTTACATGATCATGATCATGTAGAACTAGACTAAGAAGATGGTTTTCTTAGCAAATACTATTAACGAGAACATAATTAATTTGATAAATCAAGGAGGAGCCTTAAATGGTATCCTCCTTGGTTTGCAGATAATTATATTAGCTTTAGGCATATATTATCTCGTTAATATCGGTAATAAACACCTCGATGAGGGCGAGAGACTTATATTCTCTAAGACTGTAATAATTAAGTTTATAATAACAGTTTTAGCGGTATTATTCTTCATATACATATACAAAAACTTTCTTATGGTAAGGACAATCACGCTATCTATACTAGTCGCAGCAATGCTTGCGTACTTTTTAAACCCTATGGTTAAGAGTGTGCGTAAGAGACTTAAGATATCGGATAATCTTGCGATTTTGACTGTTTTTTTAATAGTTATTCTTATATTTTTAATCTTAGGCTTTACTGTCTTTCCTAAGACTATTTCTGATATTAAAAATCTTATAATTAAATTCCCTGAGTATTATAAGCAAACACTTGAATCTATCAATGACTTCTTTAATCAATATGAGCTTTTCAAAGGAATAAATCTTGATAACGAACTTATAATTGATAATATCTCGAAAATATACAAAAAACAGACAGCAAATGCGGGAAATTTACTTGTTAATTCAGCAAAGAATGTCATGAGCTTTGTATTTTCACTTGTCTTGACACCAATATTTGCCTTTTACTTCTTGAAAGATAAGGACAAAATTAAGGAAAAGTTCAAAGACATGATACCAGAAGCGAGAAAAGAAAGGTTAATAAGGCTATTCTCAAATATTCATAATGATATGACTAAATATATCATAGGCAAGATTAAGATGGCGATATTCGTTGGTTTTGCAACCTTTATTATGCTTTTAGCCTTGGGAGTAGAATTCTCCTTTGTTATAGGTATAATCACATGTGTTGCAGATATAGTGCCATATGTTGGACCGCTTATGGGCCTTATTCCAGCCTTTGTCTTTGCCTTTATAGACAGCCCAATCAAAGCACTTTGGATCTTTGTTCTATATATATTAATTCAATGGGTAGAAAATAATATAGTGGGACCGAAGATATTATCAAAGGAAACGGGCTTCCATCCAATAGTCGTTTTATTCCTACTTATACTAGGAGCGGCGCTATTTGGATTTTTAGGTATGATACTGTCGGTACCTATTGCACTTGTCATCAAAACAGTGTATAATGAATATGTTGTAAATAAAAATAATTAGAGGTGTATACATGAAACATTTATCTTTGGACGAAATAAGAGATGAATATTTAAATTTCTTTAAAAATCAAGGTCACTTAGCTGAAAAAAGTTTTTCGCTAATACCAAAGGATGATAAATCATTATTATTAATAGGTGCGGGCATGGCACCACTTAAGAAGTTCTTTACAGGCGAGTTAAGTGCTCCATCTAAGAGGATGACTACTTGCCAAAAGTGTATCAGAACTGGCGATATTGACAATGTTGGTAAGACTGATAGACACGGAACTTTCTTTGAAATGCTAGGAAACTTCTCTTTTGGAGACTACTTCAAAAAAGAAGCAATTCATTGGGCGTGGACTTTACTTACAGAAGTTTTTGAAATAGAGCCTGAAAAGCTATGGATCACAGTATTTAAGGATGACGATGAAGCTTTTGACCTATGGGTTAAAGAAGGTCAAGATCCAAAAAGATTAGTAAGACTTGGCAAAGAAGATAACTTCTGGGAGCTTGAAACTGGTCCATCGGGTCCATGTACTGAGATTTTCTACGATAGAGGAGAAAGCTACGGCACATTGAAAGACTTTGACGATGGCGTAGATAACGAAAGACTAATCGAAGTTTGGAACCTTGTATTTACTCAATTTGATAGAAAATCGAAAGACGAGTACGAGCCGCTAAGTCATCCAAACATTGATACAGGTATGGGTCTTGAAAGAATGGCGTGCGTTATGCAAGGCGTTCACTCAATCTTCGATATAAAAGAAATCAGAAGCATTATTGAAGAGGTAGAAAGATTATCTAACAAAAAGTATAAAATAAATGAAAAAGATGATATATCTATAAGAATAATCGCTGACCACGTTAGAAGCATGACTTTTATGGTTTCAGACGGCATAATACCATCAAACGAATCAAGAGGCTATGTACTTAGAAAGATTATCAGACGTGCGATCAGACACGGTAAGCTTCTTGGCATAGACAGACCATTCTTAGCTGATCTTGTAGAAAAAGTTATTGATGGCTGGTCATATCACTATACAGAACTTGCTCAAAACAGAGAGACAATAATCAAGATAATAAGCGCTGAAGAAGCTAAGTTCGAAGAAACAATCAATCAAGGTATGAACATCTTAAACTCATACATCGATGAGCTTAAAAAAGAAGGCAAAACTAGCCTATCTGGAGAAAAAGCTTTCATTTTGTATGATACTTATGGCTTCCCATTCGATATAACTAAGGAAATTCTTGAAGAGAATGGAATTTCTGTAGATGAGGAAGAATTTAACAAGAACATGCAAGAGCAAAAGCTTAGAGCAAAGGAAAATGCTCATATTGAAGACTCTGGCTGGAATAGCGACTTAAATCTAGACATTTATGAAAATTACAAGAATGAATTTATTGGCTATGAATTAAATGTCAATGAAGATGCCAAGGTAAATGCCATAGTTGTAGATAAAAACTTAGTCGATTCAATTAAGGAAGGCGACAAAGCTATAGTTATACTTGACAAGACACCATTCTACGGTCAATCAGGTGGACAAGTTGGCGATGTCGGCACACTTAAAAATGATAAGGCTATCTTAAAGGTAATTGATACAAAGAAGACTAAGACAGGTCTTGTGCTTCATGAAGTTGAAGCAGAATCAGGAGAATTAAAAACTGGAGACAAGCTAGGCGCTGAGATTGATTACAAGCTTAGACAAGACACACGCAAGAACCATACAGCAACTCACCTACTTCACAAAGCGCTAAAGATGGTTCTAGGCACTCACGTTAATCAAGCAGGCTCCTTAGTTAGCCCAACTAGACTTAGATTTGACTTTACTCACTTCCAAGCAATGACAGCTGATGAAATTAAACAAGTTGAAAACATTGTTAATGAAAGCATTTTCGATGCTATAGACGTTAATACATCTGTAGTTAGCTTAGAAGAATCTAAGAAGATGGGTGCAACAGGTCTATTTGAAGATAAATACGGCGATTTTGTTAGAGTAGTTAAAGTTGGCGACTTCTCAATGGAACTATGCGGTGGTACTCACGTTAAAAATACTTCTGAAGTAGGACTATTTAAGATAGTTCAAGAAACTGGTATAGCTGCAGGCGTTAGAAGAATCGAATCTCTAACAGGAAGAAATACTTATAAATACCTAAATGATAATGAAGCTGAACTAGATAAGCTTAGTGAAACATTCAAAACTAATAAAGAAGACCTTATCAATAAGGCTGAACAAACAATTAGCGACTTAAAAGATAGAGAAAAAGAAATAAAAGATTTAAAAAACAAAATACAAAATGCTGAGCTTAAAAATCTTGACAGCGAAGTTAAAAATATTAACGGCGTTAACTATATCATCAGCGTGATTGAAGCTGACAATATGAACGAGTTAAGACAAGCGGGCGACAAGCTTAAGGACAAAGTCAAATCAGGTATAGTTATGGTGGCTGCGGACATAAACGGAAAGACTTCATTTATCATAACACTTACAAAAGACGTTGTAAGCAAGGTAGTTACAGCAAATATCTTGATGAAGAACATTGCTCCGCTACTAGATGCTAAGGGTGGCGGAAGAGATGACATGGCTCAAGCAGGCGGCGGCAACTCAGATAAGCTTAAAGATTTTGAAATAAAAGCAGAAGAAAAACTTAAAGAGATTTTAGCTAATTATAATAAGAAATAAATTATTATTGAAGACATAAGTTTTTTATGATATACTATATTTAGAGGTGATAGCATGGATAAGAAATTTGATGAGACAATGAAATTTAATATTCAAAAGGAAACAGTTCAATCACCAAAAGAAATATTAAATAAGGTTTGTGAGGCTCTAGAAGCTAAGGGATACAACCCCATCAACCAAATCATAGGTTACATTTTATCAGGCGATCCAACATATATAACAAGCTACAATGATGCAAGATCGATGATTATACAAATGGAAAGAGATGAGCTTTTGGAGGCAATACTCGTTGATTATTTGAAATGATTAATAGGGGCTTATAACCCCTATTATTTTTAGGTGAAATTATGGAAAGAATTTTAGCTTTAGACGTTGGCGATAAAACGGTAGGACTTGCAATTTCAGATGAATTGCAAATTATAGTCACAACGCTAAACACTATATTTAGAACTTCAAAATTAGAAGATAGAGACAAGTTAAAAGAAATTATTGATCAGTACGGCGTAAAGACTTTGGTTGTTGGACTTCCTAAGAACATGGATGGAAGCCTTGGACCACAAGCAAAAAAAGTAAAGAAGTACATGGATTTTATGAAGAAAAATCTTGATGACATAGAAGTAGTCTATGTTGATGAGAGACTGACAACAGTAAGTGCGACAAGAGTTTTAATTGACACGAATGTGCGTAGAGAAAACAGAAAAAAGTATGTTGACTCAATCGCGGCAAATTATATTTTAAGAACATATTTAGATATGCAAAGGGGAAAAAATGGAGAATAAAATACTGCTTCATGACGATGATGGTAATGAGATAGAACTCATCGTCGAAGCTACATTTGAGATTGATACTGACAAGTATGTAGTAATGTATGAAAGCGAAGAGGACGAAGATTACTATATAATGAAGTATAGTGAAGATAATGAAGGGAATTTAGTATTCACAGGCTTAGACGACGAGGAGCTAAGAGAAGCTCAAGAAGCTTATGAAGAATTAGATAAAACAAATAAATAAAAGGAGGAGACGATGTTAAAGAGTAACAAACTAAGGATCATCCCGCTGGGTGGTCTGAATGAGATCGGAAAGAACATTACTCTTATTGAATGTGATAACGATATAGTTATATGCGATTGTGGTATGACATTTCCAGAGGACGAGATGCTGGGCGTGGATATCGTAATTCCAGATATCACATATTTAGAAAAGAATAAGGAGAGAATTAAAGGTATAGTACTAACGCATGGTCACGAGGACCACATAGGAGCTATACCATACGTCTTAAAGAAGATAAATGTACCTATTTACGGTACTAGACTAACTTTAGGACTATTAGAAAATAAGTTAAAGGAACACAATTTAAAACCTAAAATGCACGTGGTAAACTTTAACGATAAGGTTAGATTAGGCAAAATTGTTGTCGAATTCATTAGACAATGCCATAGTATTCCTGACTCGGCAGCACTAGCATTTCACACACCTGCAGGCGTTATAGTTCATACAGGTGACTTTAAAATTGACTTTACACCGATTATGGGTGGAGTGAACGATTTAAACAGATTTGCTGAGCTTGGCGACAAAGGCGTACTTTGCCTATTAGCAGAGAGTACAAACGTTGAAAGAAAGGGCTATACTCTAAGCGAAAGAGTAGTTGGAGAGACGTTTAGAACCATTTTCCACGAATATACTGAGAATAGAATCATAGTTGCGACATTTGCATCAAATATGCAAAGGATTCAGCAAATTATAGAAGCGGCTGAAAAACACGGCAGAAAAATAGTTTTATCAGGCAGGTCCATGATAAATAACGTTAAAGTCGCTAAGGATTTAGGCTACTTAAGAGTTAAAGACTCAAGTATAATTGATATAAATAAGATGAATAAGTATGATGACAGAGAGCTTTGCATAATAACAACAGGTTCACAAGGCGAGCCAATGAGTGCACTTACAAGGATTGCCTATAATGAGCACAGAAAGATTCAGCTTACACCAAATGATTTAATTATACTTTCAGCTCACCCAATACCAGGCAATGAAAATGCTGTATCAAAGGTAATTAACAAGCTTATAGAGCTAGATGCAAAAGTTATATACGAATCACTTGGCGAGATACACGTTTCAGGTCACGCTTGTCAAGAAGAGCTTAAGCTAATACATTCACTACTTAAGCCAAGATATTTTATACCAGTTCATGGTGAACAAAGACATCTTAAATTACATGCGCAACTTGCTGAGAGCATGGGCATGAACCCTAAGAACATCTTCATCATGAATAACGGTGACGTGCTTGAACTTGATAAGAGAAAGGCTGAAATTGTTGATGAGGTTACTTCAGGCAATGTCTTGGTCGATGGCCTTGGCGTTGGCGACGTTGGTAATATCGTTTTAAGAGATAGAAAGCACTTATCTGAAGACGGTTTGATCATAGTCGTATTGACCTTAAGTAAAGAAGACGGCTCAACTATAGCTGGACCGGACATCATATCCAGAGGCTTTGTCTATGTCAGAGAAGCTGATGATCTTATGGAAGAAGCAAAGAAAAAAGTTGTTTTAGCTATAGAAGATTGCCAAAGAAGAAACATTAAAGACTGGTCAAGCATTAAAAATGCTATCAGAGACAGTTTGAAAAAGTATATATATCAAACAATGAAGAGAAATCCTATGATACTTCCAGTAATCATGGAGGTATAATATAAACTTTACTCAGGAGGAATTATGAAAAATTTAGAGAAATCATATAATCCAGCAGAATTTGAAGATAATATTTATAAATTTTGGATGGACAATGAGTATTTTAAGCCAAGTACTGACGATAGTAAAGAGTCTTTTACCATCGTTATGCCGCCACCAAATGTAACAGGCAAGCTTCATCTTGGCCATGCACTTAACGGCACTTTACAAGATATTGTTATCAGATACAAGAGAATGCAAGGATACAACGCACTTTGGCTACCTGGAACTGACCACGCGTCCATTTCAACAGAAGCAAAAGTAGTTGAGAAGCTTAGAAAAGAAGGCGTTAAGAAGAGCGACTTAACAAGAGAAGAGTTCTTAGAAGAAGCTTGGGACTGGACTCATAAGTACGGCGGCAACATCAAAGAACAGCTAAAGAAGCTTGGTTCATCATGCGATTGGTCACGCGATAGCTTTACACTTGACGAGCACTTAACAAAGGCCGTTTACGAAGTATTTGAAAGATTATACAAAAAAGATTATATTTATAGAGGTATGAGGATAGTTAACTGGTGTCCACACTGTCACACAGCTATATCCGATACAGAAGTTGTTCACGAGCCACAAGAGGGAAAGATGTGGTACATAAAGTATCCATACTCAGACAAGACTGGCTTTGTAACTATTGCAACAACTAGACCTGAAACACTTTTAGGGGACTTAGCAGTAGCTGTTAATCCAGACGATGAAAGATATACTGACTTAGTTGGCAAAACACTTGACCTACCTCTAACAGACAGACAAATACCAGTTATCGCCGATGAATACGTTGATTCATCCTTCGGTACTGGCTGTGTTAAGATTACGCCATCACACGACCCTAACGACTTTGAAGTAGGTGCTAGACACAATCTTGGCCAACTTATCGTCATAGACGAAGATGCTAAGATGAATGAAAATGCTTACGCTTACAAGGGACTTGACAGATATGAAGCAAGAGAGAAAATCATAAAGGATCTTGATGAACAAGGCTTATTAGTAAAGGTAGAAAAACATGAAAACTCTGTTGGCCACTGTGAAAGGTGTAATACCATCATCGAGCCATTAGCTTCACTTCAATGGTTCGTTAAGATGGATGAAATGGCTAAAAAAGCCCTTGAAGCATATAGAGAAAATAAAGTAAACATCATTCCTGAAAGATTTGGAAAGATATATGAAAACTGGCTTGAAAACATCAGAGACTGGTGTATATCACGTCAACTATGGTGGGGACACAGAATTCCAGTTTATTACTGCGAAGACTGCGGTGAATACATCGTTAGCAAGGAAAGACCAAATAAGTGTGATAAGTGCGGCTCAGAACATTTAAGACAAGATGAAGATACACTTGACACATGGTTCTCATCAGCTTTATGGCCATTCTCAACACTTGGCTGGCCAGACACAAATTCAGATGATTACAAGAGATTCTTCCCAACAGATTTACTAGTAACAGGCTATGACATCATATTCTTCTGGGTTAGTAGAATGATATTTTCATCTCTTGAACAAACAGGCGAAGTACCATTCAAAGACGTTTTACTAACAGGACTTATTAGAGACGAACAAGGAAGAAAGATGGCTAAGTCACTAGGTAACGGTATAGACCCACTACAAGTAATTAGTGAATATGGTGCCGATGCGCTAAGGTACTCACTTATCACAAATAACGCTCCTGGTAATGACATTAAATATAGCGTTAAAAAAGTTGAACCACAAAGAAATTTTGCAAACAAATTGTGGAACGCATCAAGATTTGTTCTTATGAACCTTGATGATAGAGATGATTATAGCCTTGACTACGACAAATTAGAAAGAGAAGATAAGTGGATCATCTCAAGACTAAAAACTGTTGTAGATGAAATCAACAATAACCTTGATAAATACGAGATAGGTATAGCAGCAGCTAAAGTACAAGACTTCATCTGGGAAGACTTTTGCGACTGGTATATTGAACTTGTTAAGACAAGATTATACGATAGAAAAAATATTAACGCTCAAAACGTTATTTTATATATCTTAGAAAATATATTAAAGATACTTCATCCATTTATGCCATTTATCACTGAAGAGATTTGGAGCTACTTACCAAACAGAAAGACTCCGTTAATCATCAGCGATTGGCCAAAGGATATAAAGTACTATGAAGAAGAGCTAAATGACTTAGAACTAATCAAAAACGCTATCAAGGCAATTAGAAAGATGAAGACAGACATGAACATCGAGCCATCAAAGCATTTCTCAATGCTAGTTTATCCAAACGATGAAGCAGCAGGAAAGCTTTATAGTGACAGCGCTAACTACTTCAAAGACCTTGAGCATATAGACAAGATCACTATACTTGCTAATAAAGACTCCATCAATAAAGATTTTACATCGAAAATGATGACAAATGCAGAACTATTCTTCCCATTAAATGAGCTAATAGATTTTGAAAAAGAAAAACAAAGACTTATGGAAGAAAAAGAAAAGCTAGATTTTGAAGTTGAAAGACTTGAAAAGAAGCTATCAAATGAAAAATTTGTTAGCAAGGCACCAAAGGATGTTGTTGACAAAGAAAGAGAAAAGCTAGATAATTATAAGGAGCTATTAGATAAGACACTAACAAGATTAGAAGAATTAAAGTAGGTGGGATATGTATAAAGAAAATAGATTAAACAAAACTGGCATAGACGTAAACAAAGCTTCGTGGCTTTACACACTGCTTTTTATTGCATACATCTTCCTAGGCTCAATGCTTCAAACAATAGACCTTTACCTAGGTTTATTCGCAGGAGAAGTACTGATACTACTAGTTCCAGTCTTAGTTTATGTGAAGCAAAAGAAAGTTAATTTCAAAAGATACTTTAGACTAAACAAAATCACCGGAAAAGAAGCGCTTGTATCAGTTCTACTAACACTTTTAGTTTATCCACTAGTTGGAATAAGCTCAACACTTTTAATCAAGTTCTATAGCCTATTTGGCGAGGTAAGAGTGCCTCAAATCAATGTCAAATCAGGCGGACTAATGAGCATATACAGTGTTTTGATTATAGGCGTGCTTCCAGCCCTTTGCGAAGAATTCTTCGTAAGAGGCCTACTAAGCGCACCAGCTAAGAGAGCAAAGGGAAGAAAATTCACATACTTTTACACAGCACTACTATTTATGCTAATGCATGTGAATCCATTCAACATAGTAGCACCATTCATATTAGGCTATGTATTTTCAGTATTAAATGAAAAAACAAATTCGCTTTACTCGTCAATGCTTGGCCACTTCACATTTAACACTTGCTCAGTTATACTTAGCATATTCCAAAAGGATATTGCTGAGGGCGCAGTAAACGATATGAAGATGATTACACTAGGTGAGGCAGACTTAGATATCGGCCTATTACAAGGCGTGTTTATGGTGCTCATAGCTATAGTCATAATATTTGTACTATATAGAGTTTTATCAAAGATGAAGACAAAAGAGGTGACAGAAGAGACGGACTGCACTTTGGACGTAGAAGAGCCAGCAAAGTTTTCATACTTGCCACTAGCCTTTAATATACTAGTTTGGCTAATCATGGCAGGAGCAACACTACTTATGTCTTTAGGCGTGATAAAAAACATGGCTTTATAATATTTATAAAATATTAAATAAATATAAAAAAAGCCTTGACAATTAAATAAATTTATAGTATCATAGACTAGTCAGTATGAACTGACTAGTGCGCCCAGATAGCTCAGTCGGTAGAGCAGTAGACTGAAAATCTACGTGTGGCTGGTTCGATCCCGGCTCTGGGCACCATTTGCGGAAATGGCTCAGTGGTAGAGCATCGCCTTGCCAAGGCGAGGGTCGCGAGTTCGAATCTCGTTTTCCGCTCCATTTTTTTGGCGGCATAGCCAAGTGGTAAGGCACAGGTCTGCAAAACCTTGACCACCAGTTCAAATCTGGTTGCCGCCTCCACAAACTTGAAGCGTGTTTGAAGCACGCTTCTTTTTTTGCGCCTAAAATGCTTTTTATGTTATAATTATCTCAGGTGATGAAATGATTGCTATAGTCGACAAGGCTTACTACGATATTCTTCGTGATAAGCTTAGTGAATTTAATATAAAGGCTTTTCCATCGTTTGAGAGCAAAATTTTGAAAGGCGCGGTCGCGACGCATCCTGATATGTCGCTTTTTAAGTACGATGAGGAGACTTTAATTGCAAGCCACGAGTCTTTTGAGTATTATAGTGAGATCTTTAAGGCTACTAAGATAAATGTGATTAATGCAAATGAAGATCCTCTTGAAAAGTATCCTGGCGATGTGAAGTTCAATGCGATTCGTGTGGGCGAGCACTTGATTTGCAAGAAAAATGCATGCGCTGATGCTATAATGAATCGTTTTGATGGAGGCAAGACCATAAACTCATCGCAAGGCTATGTGAAATGCTCTGTGATTGACATAGGAAGCGAATATTTTGTGACTGACGACAAATATTTGCATGAAATAATAAATGGACTTGGTCATAAAAGTATTTTACTAGATAAAGGTCTTGTAAAGATTAAGGACTACGACTATGGCTTTATAGGCGGGGCGAGTGGATATGCGCGTGATAAGATATTTTTAACGGGTCATATTAAGGACGAAGCAAATAGTATTCGCCTTGAAGAATTTGCACGAGAAATTAATAAAGAATTGATTTATTTAACGGAATATGATATATTTGATGTAGGAACTTTGATGATAATGGAGGATTAATATGCTAGTAAAACCATCGATATTGCCGGGTACTATGGAACTTTTACCTCATGAGCAATTGATTTTTAATAAGATGAAGGACATAATTAGAGAAACTTATGAACTTTTCTCTTTTTTACCTATAGATACGCCTGCTTTGGAGAAGACTGAGATACTTCTTGCTAAAGGCGGCGGTGAAACTGAAAAGCAAATTTATAATATTGCAAATACTTCGACTGATACGTCACTGCGCTTTGATTTGACTGTGCCTCTTGCAAGATACGTTAGTATGCACGAGCACGAGCTTAAGTTTCCGTTTAAGAGGTATCAAATCGCCAAGGTTTATAGGGGAGAGAGAAACCAAAAGGGAAGATACAGAGAGTTTTACCAATGTGACTGCGACATCATAGGCGACGAGAAGCTTTCAAAGTTCTACGATGCAGAGCTTGTTAAGATCATCAGTATTATATTTAAAAAGTTTGGTTTTGATAGATTCACTATCATGATTAACAATAGAAACATCATGAATGGCTTCTTAAAGAGCCAAGGCGTTGAAGATACAGTAGAGGCTGTTCGCGCACTTGATAAGTATGACAAGATTGGCAGAGAAAGCCTTGAAGAGCTGCTTCTTAATCAAGGTATAAAGGCTGATGCTGTTAAAGAGATTATTGCTCTTATTGAGTTTGAAGGAACAAATGAAGAGACTATCGAATACCTTGAAGGACTTGGTATAGATAACGAAACTTTCTTAAAAGGTCTTGCTGAGATGAAAGAAGTTTTAGAAAATATCAAATTATTTAATGTTGATGAAAGTAATTATAAGTTCACTCTAAAATTACAAAGAGGGCTTGATTACTACACATCAACTGTAATCGAAACTGTTCTTGATGACTACAAGGAGCTTGGCAGCGTCGCTGGCGGCGGAAGTTACGAAAACCTTACTCAGTTCTACTCAAAGAGAGAGCTTCCTGGCGTTGGTATATCCATCGGCCTAACAAGATTATTCTTCCAATTGAGTGAAAAGAACATACTTCCGAAATTTGATAGCGAAGAAAAATCATTCTTAGTCGCTCCACTTGATATAGATATGAGCTACGCCATAAGCGTGTTAAATGAATTACACGAGCTAGGCGTTCACTCTGAAGTCCTTTACTCTAAGATGAAGATGAAGAAAATTTTTGATTTCGCCGAAAGCTATAGCTTTGACTACATCATCTTCTTAGGACAAGAGGAGCTAGATAATAAGAAATTATCTGTAAGAGACCTTAAGAGCAAAGAGAATTTAACTTTGAGCATAGACGAATTGAAAACTTTAATAAAATAAATCTATCCCTATACGCATATGTATAGGGATTTTTTACATTTGTTAAAGTACTACTTGAATGTAGCTTGTCTTTTGTGGTATAATAATTTAGAGGTGGTATGATGAAAAAGCTTTTATTAATACTTTTATCTGCTCTAATGTTTTTGATGAGTTTTACTTCTTATGCAAAAAACATTGAAGAATCAAAAATAAATAAAATATCTGGCCTTGTTAACTCAGATTTAGAAGATAAAGTTCATGAAGTAGAAGGCAAGAAGGGCGCGGCAAAGGCTTTATTCATACCGGCAAGAGAGGTATTTACAAAGCTAAACTTCGACATCTATTGGAACGGCGAGGACAAGTCTTGCTATTTCAAAAAAGGTATCAAGAACATAAAGGTAAAGCTTGGTTCGAAGATCTATACAACATCAAATAAGAACAGAATTGAGCTTGACTACGCACCTATGCTCATAGATATGAAGATGTATCTACCTATAGACGTTCTATACTATCTGCTTGACTACGATACATTTATCGTCGCTGACACTATATATATAAGAAACGCCATAGATGGTATAAAGACTGGTATAGTGAACGAAGCGAAGTATAGTCTTGCTTATCCAGTATTTTTCAGTACTGAGGACGTTAAGAGAGCTTATAGAAATAATATTAACGAGCAAATCAAGAAATTTGTTGACGAGCAAGTTGAAAAGGCAAAGAACGATGCTAAGCATAAGAAAATGTATTTCGCTTACGATATTGCTAGATCGGACGATAGCTTGGTATCATTATGCTTCTACATCAATAATGTTTACAATGATGATAGTACTTCGAGCAAATTCTACACAAAGACATTTAACTTTAATAGTGCTGAAGAGATTAGCTTCGAAGACTTAATCAAGAAAGAACAAAATGTTAGAGAAACAATACTTGAGGATTTAACTAAGACTGAAGAAGAAAAGAACAGCATTAGAAATAATATCAAAAATTATTACATCGTGGATAATTCCATAATCTTGTATTATTACAAGGATGAGGTGGGCAGTTCCAATATAGGATCTCACTACGTTAGAAGCGAGGACCTAAAATTTTATATAAATGAGGAATATTTAAAATATTTTAATTAAAGGAGTGTTATTATATGAAAGTTGCATTAGTAATGGGCAGCATCTCTGATAAAGAGGTTGTTGAAAAATCACAAAAAGTACTTGATGATTTTGGGGTTGAGTATGAGACAAGAGTTATCTCAGCTCACAGAACACCAGAAGTAGCATTTGATTTTGCTAAAAACGCAAAAAAGAATGGTATCGAGGCAATCATAACATTTGCAGGTAAGGCTGCACACTTAGGAGGAGTCATAGCAGGACTTAGTACTCTACCTGTTATAGGGGTTCCAGTAAAGAGCTCTTTAATGGATGGACTTGATTCACTTCTTTCAATAGTTCAAATGCCTAAGGGCGTTCCAGTAGCTACAGTTGCTGTTAATGGCGCTGAAAATGCTGCAATACTAGCTGTACAAATCTTAGCTATTAAATACGATGAACTTGCTAAGAAACTTGAAGACTACAAGGTTCAAATGAGAGATGACATCGTTAAAATCGATGCAGAGCTTAATAAGTAGGTAGAGCTATGGGATTAACATATAAAGACGCTGGCGTAGACAAGACTAAGGGTTATGAAGAGGTAAAACTTATCAAAAACCTTATAAAATCTACAAACAGAGACGGAGTTTTAAACGATATAGGAAACTTTTCCGGTTTATTTAAATTAGACTTAAATAAGTACGATAAACCAGTATTAGTAAGCGGTACAGATGGCGTGGGAACTAAGCTTAAGCTAGCATTTATACTAGATAAGCACGACACCATCGGTATAGATGCTGTGGCAATGTGTGTCAACGACATCATTTGCCAAGGCGCTGAGCCACTTTTCTTCCTAGACTACATCGCTTCATCAAAGCTTATCCCTGAAAAGATGGCTGAGATAGTATCAGGCGTTGCTGAGGGATGCAAGATGAGCCACGCTGCGCTTATAGGCGGAGAAACAGCTGAGATGCCAGGCTTCTACGCAGAAGGCGAGTATGATATAGCAGGTTTTGCTGTGGGCGTAGTTAATGAAGACAAGATCATTGACGGCTCAAAGATTGAAGATGGTGACGTTATCATCGGTCTAAGATCAAGCGGCGTTCACTCGAATGGTTTTTCGCTAGTAAGAAAAATTATTTTTGATAATGATAAAGTTGATGTAAACAAAAAGTACGAGGGACTTGACGATACTTTACTAAATGTTTTACTTACACCAACAAGAATTTATTATGATCCAATGATGGATATCATCGAACATGTAGATGTTAAGGCGATTTCACATATCACAGGCGGCGGCTTCTATGAAAACATTCCTAGAATGATTAAAGACGGCTACACAGCTGTTATAGATCTAAAAGATTATGAAATACCAGCTATATTTAAGTATCTAATGAATTGGGCAGACGTACACATTGAAGAGATGTTCGGCACATTCAACATGGGTATAGGCATGGTATTTGCAGTATCTAAAGACGATTTAGCAAAAACTGAAGAGCTTCTTAAGAAGCACGGCGAAGACTATGTAATCTTAGGACATATAGAAGAAAAAGAAACTAAGGAAAAGATATGTCTAAATTTAAAATAGCCGTTCTAGCATCTGGTTCTGGCACTAATTTTCAAGCCATAATCGATGCGGTTAAAGAAAAGAGGCTTGATGCTGAGATAGTTTGCCTTATAAGTGATAGAAAAGCAGCCTATGCATTAGAAAGAGCCAAGGACAATGGTATTGACTCCTACTATTTTAGTATTAAAAAATATGCTGATAGCGATGAATTTAATCACGCTATAGTGGAAGTTTTAGATAAGTACGAGCCAGATTTAATCGTGCTTGCAGGATACTTAAAGATTCTATCGCATGAATTTATAGAAAAGTATAGAGGCAAAATCATCAACATACATCCTTCACTAATACCAAAGCATTGCGGCGATGGTTTTTGGGGCATTAAGGTTCACGAGAGCGTTATAAAATCAGGGGATGAATACTCTGGCGCGACTGTGCACTTTGTTGATGAAGGTACTGATACAGGCAAAATAATTATAAAAAGAAAAATCAAGCTGGATGAAGACGAAACGGCAGAATCTTTGCAGAAGAAAATTTTAAATGAGATAGAGCACAAAATTTTGATTGAAGCGATAGATAAAATTATAGGAGGCAAAATTGATGAAAAAAGCATTGATTAGTGTTTATGACAAAACAGGCATAGTTGAATTTGCAAAAGAACTAGAAAATCTAGGCTACGGAATAATTTCAACTGGTGGAACATATAAAAAGCTCATAGACGCTGGCTTAAAAGTAGAAGAAGTTACTGAAGTGACAAATTTTCCAGAATGTTTAGATGGCAGGGTAAAGACGCTTAACCCATATATCCACTGTGGTATTCTTTATAGAAGAGATCTTGAAGAAGATAATGAATTTATCAAAAAGATGGATATATCAGACATCGACATCATAGTTAACAATCTATATCCATTCGAAGAATATGTTAATGATCCAAGTAAAACACACGAAGAGATTATCGAAAAGATAGATATAGGTGGACCATCTATGATTAGAGCAGCTGCTAAAAACTATAAGTTTGTGACAGTTATCATGGACCCAAGTGATTTTGATTTAGTTCTTAAAGAGCTAAAAGAAAATAAAGAAACATCTCTTAAGACAAGAGAGTATCTAGCTGGAAAGGTATTTAACTACACAGCTTATTACGATTCACTAATCGCTGAGTACTTCAATAAAAAACAAGAAATTGAATTTCCTGAGTACTATACAAAGGGCTATAAGAAGATTAGCTCACTTAGATACGGTGAAAACCCTCATCAAAATGCGGCTTTCTATAAGGAATCAAAAGTTGAAGAAGGCTCTTTAGTATCAGCTAAGCAATTACATGGCAAGGAATTATCATTTAACAATATTAACGATGCCAATGGCGCACTTGAAACACTAAAGATGTTTACAGAAAAACCTACAATAGTTGCCGTTAAACACACTAACCCATGTGGTGTTGGCTCAGCAGATACTATAGCAGAAGCATTTAGAAAGGCTCGCGACTGCGACGACCAATCAATCTTTGGTGGTATCATAGCATCCAATAGAGAGATAGACGCTGAAACAGCTGAAGAGATGAGAAACATCTTCCTAGAAGTAATCATGGCTCCATCATATTCAGAAGAAGCTTTTAAGATACTAACAGATAAGAAGAAAAACAGAAGAATATTAACAATAGAAAATATTACTAATAACGAATACACATCGAAAGATATGAAGAAAGTTCTATCTGGAATGATACTTCAAGACAGAGACACAGAACTTTTCGAAGATTTTGAATGCGTAACAGATAGAAAACCAACTGAAAAAGAAATAGAAGACCTTAAATTTGGCTGGAAAGTCGTTAAGAACTGCAAGTCAAACGCAACATTACTTGCAAAAGACTCAGCTACAGTCGGCATAGGTCTAGGCAGCGTCAATAGATTCTTCACAGTAGAAAGATCAGTTAAGATGGCAGGAGACAAAGCAAAAGGAGCAGTGCTTGCGTCAGATGCTTTCTTCCCATTCACAGACTCAGTTGAATTACTAGCTAAACAAGGCGTTACAGCCATCATTCAACCGGGTGGATCAGTAGCTGATGAAGACGTTATAAAGTGCTGCAACGAACACAATATAGCAATGATATTCACTCATATGAGACATTTTAGGCATTAGGAGGTAAAAGAAATGGAGAAGTTTTTTGAACTAAAAAAACACGGTACAAACACAAAAACTGAAATAATTGCCGGTATTACAACATTTATGACTATGGCATACATCCTAGTAGTAAACCCAATTATTTTAAGCTCAACAGGCATGGATCAAAACGCAGTATTTACAGCAACAGCATTATCAGCTGCAATTGCTACCTTAATCATGGCATTATACGCTAAATATCCATTCGCCTTAGCACCAGGCATGGGATTAAATGCATACTTCGCTTATTCAGTAGTAGCTAATCAAGGACTTTCTTGGGAATTTGCTCTAACTGCAGTATTGATAGAAGGTATTATATTTATAGTTCTATCATTATTTAAGGGAAGAGAAGTAATTTTCGATGCTATACCATTAACATTAAAGAAAGCAGTTTCAGTAGGTATAGGTTTATTCATATCATTAATAGGTCTATCAGGATCAGGCATTATAGTTCATCCTGAAGGAACAATTCTAGGACTTGGAAATATCACAGAAGGCACAGCACTACTAGCACTTATCGGCTTAGTAATAACATTTATACTAGTAATTAGAAAAGTTAAAGGTGCATTATTATTAGGAATCATAATTACAACAATCATAGGCATCCCAATGGGTATAACAACAATACCAGAAGGATTCAAAATATTCTCACTACCACCATCAGTAGAACCAATAGCATTTAAATTTGATTTTTCACAAGTATTTTCAACACAAATGTTTATGGCAGTATTAACATTCTTATTCGTAGATATGTTCGATACAGTAGGTACGCTAGCAGGTGTTGCATCAAAATCAAATATGCTTGATAAAGATGGTAAACTTCCTAGAGTAAGCAAGGCTTTCTTCGCTGACTCAATAGGTACAGTAGTTGGATCAATGCTAGGTACTTCAACAGTAACTACATTTGTTGAATCATCAGCAGGTGTAGCTGAAGGCGGAAGAACTGGATTAACATCATTAACAACAGCAGTTATGTTCTTACTAGCACTATTCATCGCACCAATATTTACACTAGTACCAGCAGCAGCAACAGCACCAGCACTTATCACAGTTGGTATGTTTATGATGGAACCTATCATGGACATAGACTTTAGAGATTACACAGAAGCAATCCCAGCATTCTTAACTATAGCTATGATGCCATTTGCATATAGCATTGCTGAAGGTATCTTCTTTGGTATGATCAGCTACACTTTATTAAAAACAGTTGCTGGCAAAACAAAAGAAGTTTCTCCACTTATGTGGGTGCTTTCAATACTATTTATATTAAGATATATATTTATAGTATAAATTAGTTTATTAAACTATTAAATGTGGTATATATAATACTGTAGAGTATAAAATTAAATCTACGTTTCATATAAAGTTATAAGGAGGTACAAATGAAAACAGACGTACAAATTGCTCAAGAAGCAAAAATGAAAGACATAACAGAAATTGCAGCTAATTTAAATATTGATGATGAGGACTTAATACAATATGGTCACTACAAAGCTAAGGTAGACCTAAGAGTTTTTGATAAGCTAAAAGATAAAAAAGATGGTAAACTAATCTTAGTTACAGCTATCAACCCAACACCAGCAGGTGAAGGTAAGACAACTGTTAACATCGGTTTATCTATGGCTTTAAATAAATTAGGTAAAAAAGCTATCTCAGCTCTAAGAGAACCATCATTAGGACCATCATTTGGAGTTAAGGGTGGAGCAGCAGGCGGTGGCTATGCACAAGTAGTTCCTATGGCTGATATCAACCTACACTTCACAGGAGACTTCCACGCAATAACATCAGCAAATAACTTAATCTCAGCTATGCTTGATAACCACATCCACCAAGGAAATGAACAAGGCATCGATGCTAGAAGAGTTGTTTGGAAGAGATGTGTTGACTTAAACGACAGAGCTTTAAGAAACGTAATAGTTGGTCTAGGCGGAAAACCTAATGGTTACCCTAGAGAAGACGGTTTTGACATAACAGTAGCTTCTGAAATCATGGCTATACTATGTCTATCAACTAGTCTTGAAAACTTTAAAGAAAGAGTATCAAGAGTTATAATCGCTTACAGACGTGACGGATCACCAGTTTACGTTAAGGACATAAACGCACAAGGCGCAGTAACATTATTAATGAAAGATGCTATCATGCCAAACCTTGTTCAAACACTTGAAAATACTCCAGCACTTATCCACGGTGGACCATTTGCTAATATCGCTCACGGATGTAACTCAATCATGGCAACTAAACTTGGTATGAAACTAGCTGATTACACAGTTACTGAAGCAGGTTTCGGCGCTGACCTTGGTGCAGAAAAGTTCCTAGATATCAAATGTAGATTTGGCGAACTAAAACCATCAGCAGCAGTTATCGTTGCAACAATCAGAGCTCTAAAACATCACGGTGGAGCTAATAAGGAAGACTACGATAAAGAAGATTTACAAGCGCTTGAAAAAGGCTTTGCAAACCTTGAAAAACATATAGAAAACATCAAGAAATTCGGTTTACCACCAGTTGTAGCAATCAATAGATTCCCAAGCGATACTGAAAATGAAATCAAATTCATGGAAGAAAAACTTGCTAAGATGGGCATTGAATGCGCATTAACTGAAGTATTTACAAAGGGTGGCGACGGTGCTCTTGAATTAGCTAAGAAAGTAGTTAAAGTATGCGACGAAGGCAAAGCTGACTTCAAACCATTATATGATGTAAATCTATCAATCAAAGAAAAACTAGAAATCATCGCTAAAGAAGTATACGGAGCTGACGGAGTAGAATTTACTGTACCAGCAACTAAGAACATCAAGAACCTTGAAAAATTAGGTTTAGACAAGATGCCTATCTGCGTTGCTAAGACACAATATTCATTATCAGACAACCCAGACTTACTTGCAAGACCTGAAGGCTTCCACATAGTAGTAAGAGAAGTCAAAGTATCAAACGGTGCTGGCTTCTTGATAGCACTTACTGGCAGCATAATGACTATGCCAGGCTTACCAAAGGTACCAGCAGCTGACAAGATTGACATACTACCATCAGGTGAGATAGTAGGATTATTCTAAAAAGAAATATATAGGGAGGAATGGAAATGGCTTACAGTTCAAAATTAAAAAGCGAACAAACTGATGGCTTCTTCGAAGCAATCTTATCGCTAGAAACAATGGAAGAATGCTACAGATTCTTTGAAGACATCTGTACTATCAAAGAAATTCAAGCAATAGCTCAAAGACTTGAAGTAGCAAAACAACTTAAGGAAAACAAGACTTACAACGAAATCGAAGTAGCAACAGGCGCTTCAACAGCAACTATATCAAGAATCAACAGATCACTTAACTATGGTGCTGACGGTTATAAGCTAATATTCAAAAAATTAGGTATTGAAGACTAATATAAGTGAGGCTCCTTGAATGGAGCCTTATTTATTTTTTATATATAGATATTTTTTATTGGAGGTATAAAATGTTAAAGTGGTTTAAAGCGTTTTTAATTATGTATAAGGCTCATAAGGGTCAAAAAGATAAAGGCGGCAAGGCATATTTTTTACATCCACTAAGAGTATCGCTTAAAATAAAAGACAAAAGAGCAAAGGTGATAGTCCTACTTCATGATGTAATTGAAGATAGTGACAAGTATAAGCTAAGTGATTTTACATTTTTAGATGAAGAGCAAGTAGAGGCACTTAAAACACTTACTCATGATAAGTCCGTGCCTTATTTTGATTACATAGATAAGATTAAAGCAAATCCATTAGCAAGAAAAGTGAAACTATCTGATTTAGAAGACAATATGAATTTAAGAAGACTTAAAGAAATTACTGATAAAGATAGAGAAAGACTTGCTAAGTATGAAAAAGCAAGAGAAATACTTCTAAAAGCTGAAGAAGATTTATAATTTATTACAAGTAAAATAATAATATTAAAAAATTTTTTCTTGATTTTTACTTTAAAGTATGTTAATATATATAGGTAAGCCGAAGTGATGGAATTGGCAGACGTACAGGACTCAAAATCCTGCGGTAGCAATACCGTGCGGGTTCGACCCCCGCCTTCGGCACCAATATAATATTCAATGAACAAGTAGTGAAGTGCTACTTGTTTTTTATTGCCATTATACAATCCACAAAAAAAGAGCTCTCATCAAAGAGAGCTCATATTATATCCACAAAACTATTTATCTAAAAATTCTTCGTATAATCTTTGTGCTGTTTCTGTACCAGCTATACCGCCTATGGCTGTTTCTTTTAATGAAACTGGTAGTTCTTTACCAACATTACCCATGGCTCCGACTGTTTCGTCGAATGGTATTAGTGCTTCAACGCCAGCTAGTGTTAAGTCTGCTGATATGATTGCGTTAACAACGCCTGATGCATTTCTTAGATTGCAAGGGTACTCAACAAGACCACAAACTGGGTCGCATATAAGTCCCATGATGTTCTTAAGAGCAAAGCTTGCTGCGGTGAATATATCGTCTATACTTCCGCCTCTAAGCTCTATGATGGCAGCGGCAGCCATTGCAGCGGCAGCACCGCATTCTGCTTGACATCCGCCTTCAGCACCTGATATAGTTGCGTTAACAGCAATTATTTCGCCAACTGCTGAAGCAGTAAGTAATGCGTTGAATATTTCTTCATCACTATAATCAAATTCATCTTGCATAGTAACAAGCGTTGCAGGAAGTATACCTGAGGCGCCTGCTGTAGGTGCAGCAACTATCCTACCCATAGAAGCATTTACTTCTGATGTAGATAGTGCTCTTGCCATGGCTTTTGTTATAAGTGAGCCTGAAATTGATTTAGAATTCATAGAGTAATCATTAACTTTAAATGCATTTTTACCAGTCATTCCACTCATTGAAGTGATGGGCTCTGTAAGACCAGCGTTTGCTGACTTTTTCATTATTTCATATGTTTTTCTAAGGTAATCATATATTTCATCCTTAGTCATATCACTTGCTTCCATCTCTTGATCGAGTTGCAATTCATATATAGTTTTATTTTGTTCTTTGCATGCATCCATCATGCTTTTTGCACTTGTATACATATTAGTTATCCTCCTTAACAGGGTTTAAATACTTAACGAATAAGAAGTCATCTATCCTTCCAATGTCTTTTATAGTTGTATCATCAAAGTCAGAGTCAAGCTCGCATATAAGTGTAGCGACTTTACCAGTTCTGTCTACATGCATATCGGCGATATTCATGCCAGATATTGCAAATGTTGCAGTTATTCTAGATAGTATTCCTTTCTTATCAATGTACTTAGCTACTAAAGTAGGTTTTTCACCAGAGAATTCAACGTCAGCACCATTGATATCTTTTATAAGTATACTGCCTCCGCCAATAGAGCTGCCTTGAACGTAGAAGTCATCTTGATCATCGTAGTGAAAGACCATCTTTACAGTATTTGGATGAACGTAGCCAAGGTCTGATTTGATAAATTCGTACTCAAGTCCTCTTTCATCAGCAATTTCAAATGAGTTTTTGATCTCTTCGCTGTCAGGGAAGAAGTCCATAACCCCAGCTAGTAGCGCTTTATCAGTGCCGTGACCCCTGTATGTTTCTCTAAAAGAGCCGTGTAAGTAAAAAGATACTCTATTGAAGCCCTTTGGTGCTAGCTTCATTGCTATCCTTCCAAGTCTTGCAGCTCCTGCAGTGTGTGAGCTTGATGGGCCTATCATTATCGGTCCTAAAATAGATTTTAAATTATAGTTTTCCATTTTTTCTCCTCTTTTTCTTCTTTAATGTATTTAATAAGAAGGCCACAACCAAGGCTGAGAATATGTATGACATGATTATGTAGCTTGATTTGATTATCAGCGGTGTGCTTTCTTTCTTTTCGACTGAATCATTTGTGTCAAGCATCTTTGAGTTATTGCTTGACTTTATGCTTATGTGATCTTCACTTACTTCACATTTAAAATAGTTTTGAAATAATTTACTTAAATCTTCCAGTGGAATCATAAGCGAGTCATTATAAGTAATTACTTCCTTTGTAAGATGAACCTTTTCAGCTCCTAGGCTTGCATCACTAGTACCAAGCTCGACGTTGATAAGATTGCCTATAGTATACTTGCCGTTAGCTTCATTATTATAAACAAGGTTTAGCGGCTCTATTAGTTCTTCTAAGCTTATATACTTGATGCCATCAATGATGTAGGCGTGCTCAAGAGCAGTGCTTTTTGAGACTTCTGTTTCATAAGTGATCTCAAATTTCTTAACATCGTCATTTCTTTCTAGATTATTAATGATGAAGGATCTAGCTCCATTTTGATTGTATTGATTATGGTTGAAGGTCACTATGCCATTATGAACAAGGTATTTCACGCCCAAGCTTGGCTTAACGTTCTGAATATTTGAGTTGATACCAATATTTTTTGAATTGATAGTTAAGAACGAAGCGTTTTGACCCACTTCAATGGTCGATGCGTTCATATATCTATCCAAATTAAGTACATTGTATGGCAGATACGTTAGCTTTCTCGCAATTTCTATACTGTCTATGCCTAAGCCATTTGCTAGTCTAATGTATTCTAAAAATGAATTTACATTGACAGGGTAGAGCTTAGTCGATGTATTTGCAAGATTCGGGTTGCTTGCTATAAGCGAGTACTTTGACCTTATCATTATGCTTATATCCGAGTCATTAAGCGCGTCATGAATAATAACATCTTCCTTAGTATTGATTATGTCTTTGTATTGATGAATTTGGTAGAAGTTATTTGAGCTCGCAATCTGAAGCTTTGACGTGTTGTTATTGTATTTTTTAACAATATCAATATTGTCCTTAAAGTTTGTCAGAACAATGTATTTGAACGGGTTAAAGGTGTAGTAAAGATTCTCGTTCTCTTCGTTATGTTTGTCAATCAAAGAATTTATAGCTTTGATTTTATCCGGACCACCAAAGTCATTCATATCACACAATACAAAGTTGTTCTTGCTGTCCTTGATAATATCAGAAATTTGATTTATCGTTTGAATGATGTTCTCGTGCTTAAGCTTACTTAGCTTGATATAGTAGACAAAGTTATCGTCGTCAATCGCTTTGATTGTATTGATCAATAGATTAAGGTCATTTGCTTCTTCGATTGAAATTTTAACGCCAGCAGACTTTGCTTCCTTTTCCTTTAATATAGCCTCAACTATTTGTTTAATGGCCGCGTCGTCATACTTCATCTCATTTTCTTTAATGATAGCGTTTTTAATACTTTCAGAGTCCGTAATCGATAAGTAGTCAATAGTTGATAAGGAGCTCTCAACGCTCTTGGACCAAGCATCAATATCGGCAGTTGTAGTTCTAACGCTCTTGCCAATACCGTCAGCAGTTTTAAGTAAGTCAATCTCCCTGGAAACATTGGTGCTGTCCATATCGATAAATTCTCTAAGCAGCATAGCTCCTTCGCCATCAATCACTCTATTGGCCTTGACATCGCCCTTAGTGATCTGTTTAATCTTGCCACCGCTGATGGCGATGTTATACTTATATAAAATTTCGTTTCTCGCTGGGTTGACTATATTAACATTTTTAATTGCAAGATCATAATTAAAAGCAAAGCTAGCCGTCTTATTAGGATCTTCCTCTTGATTTCTTACTTCACTCGCATATACATTGACATTTGTCAGTAGTATACAAACGAGCAATAAAAAAGAGAATAATTTTTTTGACAAATTAATCACCTCTGATATATTATATACTAAATAATAGTATAAATAAAGCTTTTTTTACAATTTATGAAGAAATATTTTCGATTATAGTGTATAATATAAATAGAAGAGGAGGCAGAGAGATGATTTTATTATTAAACACTGATTTGATTAGATATAAAGCCTTGGGCTTAGACAAGCTTTACCTTGCATCTAAGAACTCAGCTGAGATACTTAATGATTCGTTCTATGGTTCAAACTTTCTTGCGAGTGAAATTTTTCACAGCTTAAAAGAAGATTACAAAGTGCTTTCATATGCAGGCGGCTATACAGCTATGAAGTATAGAAACTACCTAGAGAGCTACCTAGCTGATTACTACTTAATTACTATTAAGGATGAGGCGAGAGCCGTGATTGATATTAGAGAAAATACAAGAACTACAAGAATCATCGAGAACGCTCCTCGTATAACTAGAGACGATGAACTTAACTTTGTCGATAGATTTGATGACATCGTCTATGACACAAGAGTCACACTACTTATGGAGGACTTTGACAACAATATTAGTCCGGACTTTTATCAAGGACTTATAGACGTTAGCAATAGATACATGAAGAAGCTTTTCGTATCTGCCTCAAAGAGCACGATGAAATTATGTATCGACTCAAACGTCTTCGCCATGTCCATGGACTATAAAGACCTAAGCGATATACTTAACCTAAGACTTACTACGCTTGATGATATAATTAGCGTTGTTAAATTTATGGCCATAGACAAGGACAGAATCATTCTTATTAAATTTAATGACAATTTGATTATATTTACAAAGGATTGCTACTACTTATTTGATTACGAGAAGAAGCCTTATATTAAGATTGATAAGAACATGGCACTTCTTGGCCTTGCCATAGGCTTTGAGAGAAAGTACGATCTAGAGACTTCGCTAAAGATAGCAAGTAGCTTTTCCATCTTTAATAAAAAAGACAGCGAGAATTTTGATTTTTCACTTATAAAAAAGATTATGTCTGAAAGTGATTTAATTAGGTATAGCTATGTTTATTAATAAATTTATTCACGCAGCAGACCTGCATCTAGGCTTTAAATATAAAAGTAAAACGCTTGGCGCTAGGTCTGAGGATAGAAAAAATGAGCTTTTCATAACGTTTGAAAGGCTTATTAATTATGCAAACGAGAATAAAATTGATTTGATTGTCCTTAGCGGAGACCTATTTGAAAGGGACGCGCTTACATATACAGAGACAAAGCACATGATGAGCATCATTGACAGTTACTACGGAAACATCGTTCTTTCATGCGGCAATCATGATTATTATACAGATGATTATTTATTTAACAATTTCACCGATAATCTTCATGTCTTTAAAACTAATACACTTGAACGTATGGATATAGCTGATAACGTATCAATATACGGCGCTTCGTGGCTCAATAGCATTGAGAATGGCTTTGCTCCTATAAAAGTAGAGCTTGATAAAGATAGATTCAATATCGCAAGCCTTCACGGCGACTTAGCTGATGGCAAGTACAAGATAGATATAGAGCCTCTTTTAGCATCGGGCTTTGACTACATCGCCTTAGGTCATATACATAAGCATGGGAAAGTGGCTGAGAAGGCCTACTATCCTGGCTCACTTGAGCCGCTTGACTTTGGTGAGCTTGCCGAACATGGTTTTTATGAGGTCGATACACTTAGTGGCAGCGTAAAATTTATTCCATTTGCCCTAAGAGAATTTATTGTTAAAGAGCTAGCAATAAACGAAGATGATGAATTCGAAGGGATAATTAATAAATTTGAAGAGCTTAATGATAAGGATAAGAATTTCTATAGAATAATACTAAAGGGAAGCATTAATAAGGATTTAAATATCAATAGAATCATTAGCCTAGTTAAAGATAAATTTTATTACTTAGAAGTAATTAATAACTTAGAAGAAAGTTTAAGTATCTCAGCTGATATTTACGAAAAAATTCTTGCAAAGGCAGAAAACTATCCAGATGAAATAAGGCAAGATGCGATAAATATCGTGCTTAAGGCAATGCAAAGTAGGGAGCACTACTATGAAGATTAAGAGCCTAGATTTAATTAATTTTGGGAAATTTAATAATTATCACCTTGACTTTGACGACTCATTCAACCTTATCTATGGTCTTAATGAGAGCGGCAAGTCTACTATACATGCCTTTATTAGTTTTATGCTCTTTGGCGTGAACAAGGCGAATACTAAGAGAAAGATCAAGATAAAGGACTATCTCAGCTACAAGCCTATAAACAAAAATGAGTACAGTGGCAGGATGTCTTTCGAAAATAATGGCTTTATTTATGAAATATACAGAGATTTTTTAAATGATACTTACTTTGTCAGTAAAAACGGTCTTGACATCACAGACGAGATTAAGAGAGAAAACTCTATAAATAATAAATCAATTGGTGAGATTGTTTTAGGCCTTTCGCGCAATGTCTTTAATGCGAGCACCTACATAAGCCAATCAAAAGACATATACTTTGATGACTTTGACGATATTAAAGAGCTTTTGCTTAAGCTTAAGACGAATGATGAAGGCGAATATAATTTAAGTGAAGCGAAGAACAGTATTGATGATGAAATTGCAATGATCGGAACAGAGAATGCCAAGACCAAGGAGCTATATAGTCTTAAGAAAGAGATAGCAAGTCTAGATAGAGATATAGCTGGGCTAGAAGCATCACTTGAAGACACTATGACCATGCTTAATAAAAAAGACGAGCTAAATAAAAAGAAAGAAAATTTGTTTTTAAAGAAGAAAGACTTTTTAGCAGAGTACGATAAGGCGAAGGAATATTATAAAAAGGAAAATTTATTAAAGATAGAAGAGCTTAAAGAAAAGAAGAAGGATTTTTTAAATAAGAATAAAAATATTACTAGTGATGACTACGAAGCCTTTAATGAGCTTAAAAAGAGATTTGAAGCAAATAATTCTAGTGAGGCTAGAAGGCATAGTTTAAGAAGTATATCATACATTTTTGCCTTGTTTAGTATTTTTGCCTTTGCTTATTATTTTATCAAGTCAAGTAAAATTGCTTTATATAGCGCTTGTGCTACGGCTATAATTTTTGCTATAACATTCATTTTTACTAAGCATAGGACGAGTGATGAAGCTAGCAAAAAGCTTATAGATGAAAAAAATGCTATCTTAGATAAATATAATATAGCAAGTGATGAGGACTTCATAAGCGAATATACTAAGCAAAGATCAAGTGAGATGAGTCAAAACTATTTGCATAGCTTTGATGAGTTTCTAAAGACATACAGCGAAAAGAACTTTGACGAGCTTAGTGAAGAGAAGGTCCTTGATTATTTAGCAAAAACAGATGAGGCGGCCTATGATAAGTACAAGGGCTACTCCATAAGCATGGCTGATGATGAAATCACTAAAATTGATTTAGAGCTAAATTCACTTGAGACAAAACTTAATTATAACGACAGACTTATGGAGAGGGCATACGAACTTGGTCTAAGACGTGATGCGCTCGATGCGAGATTTGCGGAGCTAGAAAGAAGGAAAAAGGCTTTAAGTGCTGCGAGCGAAATCATTTCTAGCCTTATTACTGAGATTAATACTAGCTATATGCCGAAGATTATTGCCGAGGCAAATAAATACTTAGAAATGTTTTCTGGCAATAAATACAATTTCTTCTTGCTTGATGAAAGCTTTACCATAATGCTAAGAGACAAACGAAGTAGCCTTGTATATGAGGAGGAAAAGCTTAGTAGACAGGTCTTATCAATGTCATACCTTAGTTTAAGGCTTGCACTAGTAGAGGTCTTGGATATTGATTTAGCACTTGTCTTTGATGAGAATCTTGCCTTTTTTGACGAAGAGCGTATGGCGGCTGCGCTAAAAGTATTTACTTTCTTAGCAAAAGAAAAGCAAGTATTATTATTTACGAGCAGTAAAGTCGAAAAAAGTGTTCTCTCAGAGCTTAATCTGTGTTATAATTATATACAGTTATAGAGGTGAAAAAATGATTTATGCTATAGGCGACTTACATTTAGATTCGACAGACTTAAAACCTATGGGCGTCTTTGGCGGTAACTGGCAAGATCACGACAAGAAGATTAAGACGAGCTGGCTAGAGAAGGTTAAGGACGACGACTTGGTCTTGCTACCTGGTGATATATCCTGGGCGATGAGGTTTAGTGAAGCTATAGACGATTTAAAATTCATAGACGAATTGCCGGGCAAGAAACTTATTAGCAAGGGCAATCATGATTATTGGTGGACAAGCATATCCAAGATGAATGGCTTTGGCTTTAAATCCATTTACTTCATGCAAAATGACTCATACACGTATAAGGACTACGCTATCTGCGCAACAAGAGGCTGGATGCAAGAGGATAATGACAAGTATGACGAAGAAAATGACAAGAAGATAACAGCTAGAGAGTTAATTAGACTATCGTTATCGCTTGAAAAGGCTGATAAGGATAAGAAGATTATAGTTATGCTTCATTACCCGCCATTTAACATGGACTTAGAAGCTAATCAATTCCATGAGCTTATGAAAGAGCATGGTGTATACAAATGTGTTTATGGTCACTTGCACGCAGCTGGCCATAGATTTAGAAGAGAAGGCTTGATTGATGGCATAGATTATTCATTAGTCTCAAGCGATTACTTAAATTTTAAACTTAAATTAATAGAGAGGTGTTAGTATGAAGGTTATAGTTTGCAAAGATTATGACGAGATGAGCAAGGAAGCAGCTCAAATATTTATTAAACAAATTCAAGAAAAGCATGACAGTGTATTAGGTTTGGCGACAGGATCAAGCCCTATTGGCATGTATAAAGATCTTATCAAGGCTAATAATGATGGCACTATTGATTTTAAGGACGTAATTACGTTTAACCTAGATGAATACGTTGGCTTAAGTAAGGACCATCCTGCAAGTTATTATTACTTTATGAATGAGAATTTATTTAATCATATTAACATAGATAAGAAAAATACACATATACCACACGCTGAGGGAGCTGACTTAGAAAAGGCGGCTAAGGAGTACGAAGAAAGCCTTTCTCATTATGAAATCGATTTACAAGTGCTTGGCGTTGGCAAAAACGGCCACATAGGTTTTAACGAACCAGGTGACGATTTAAGCTCGGTGACATATGTGCAAGAGCTATCTGAGTCAACAAGGGTCGCTAACTCAAGATTCTTTGACGACATTGATGATGTGCCAAAATTTGCCATCACTATGGGGGTTGGCTCTATATTTAAAGCGAAGAAGATAGTTTTAATCGCAAGCGGCAATCAAAAGAGCTTTGCAATAGATTATTTATTAAATTCTAAAAAGATATCATCTAAAGTGCCAGTATCACTACTAAATTTACATCCAGACGTAACTGTAATCATAGATGAAAAATTAGCAAGTCTTGTTATAAAATAATGATAGAGAGAGAAAAAGAAGTAAAAGTTTTTAATCTTGACTTAGACGCGCTTAAAGAGGAGCTTCTATCAAAGGGAGCAGAGCACTTAGGTGAAGAAAAACAAGTGAATTATATATTGAAATGCGATATAGACGCTAAGACAAATTTATTAAAATCTCTATTAAGACTTAGAGAAGTGAATAAAGATGATAAGAAGACTTTTTACTTGACATATAAGATAAGAGGAAAGGATAGCGGCGGGCTACGTAACTCAAAAGAGCTTACGAGTGAAGTTAAAGATAAGGATGCAATACTAGAAATTTTCGAAATGCTTGGAATTATTCCTGAAAAAGTTGATTATAAGGATAGAGATTCATATCTATATAAGGACGCTCGCTTTGATTTTGATGAATATGACAAAGAAACCTTTGACAGGCCTTATCTTGAAATTGAAGTAAAGAACGATGAAAAACTTGAAGAGTTGATAAAAGAATTTAATATAGAAAGAAAAAATATTACAACGAAAAATATAAATGAACTAAGGAAAGATCATAATGAAATTTATTAAAGATAATGCTATAGATATAATTTTAGCTTTTATACTGATAGCTTTGAGCCTAGCTATGAACTTTGCTTTAATAAAGCTAGACAAAGGCTTTAATGAGTACTTAGCAATACTGCTATTTACTTACATAGCTGTATTTACACTAGATATAAAATTTTCTATACCAAGCGTAATTTTGATATTTATACTAAATTTATTATATAGAAAGAGCTTAAACGCAGATATAAGAACGCTTATGCTAGCAATTGAAGTAGTGTTTGGTTTTGCTATAGGCTTTATAAGTCATAAGAAGTTTAATATATCATATATATTCTCGCTTTTTATTTCGATACTTATATCGAAGATGCTCAGCTATATAATTGCGCTTTTAATTGCAAATGCTGCAAATATATACAATATAGGCAGAATTATAAAAGTTAATCTAGTAGCATCACTACTAAGCATAACAGCATGCCTAGTCATAGTGCCACTAGTTGTTTATACAAAAGAGAATTTCACATATCTATAGGAGGTTAAGATGATAGTAATTAAAAATGTTAAGTATATTGACGTAGATAAATCAATCATTAATGGCCCATGTGATGTATTAATCGATGGCAATAGAGTTAAGAAAATTGCTGATAAGATTGACGAAGCAGGCGCCTATACTATTGACGGTAGTGATAAATTACTTGTGCCAGGCCTATTTAACACGCATAACCACATAGCCATGAGCGTATTTAGGAATTACGCTGATGATATGGAGCTAATGGATTGGCTGCAAAACAAAATTTGGCCACTTGAGTCAAAACTTACAGCTGAAGATATTTATTGGGCCAGTCTATTAACATTTATAGAGCTAGTTAAGACTGGTACAACAGCCTTTAATGATATGTATATGTTCTGTGAAAGGGTTTTTGATGCAGCTAGTGAAGTGGGTATGAGAGGCCTTATTGCTAGAGGCATGACAAATGATGCCTTTAATAAAGAAAGAGAAGCTAATATCCGTGATATGCATGAAAAATACCATCAAAAGGATGGCCTGTTAAGGCTAGCCATTGCGCCTCACGCTATATACACAACTGGACTTGATTATTTAAAATCTTGTATAGACCTTGCGAAAGAGCTAGACCTAATCATTCACACACATGCGAATGAAACTTTGACTGAAGTAAATAATTCTTACAAGGAGTATAAGAAGAGCCCAATAAAAATATTTAAGGAGCTCGGCATGTTTGATCAAAAGACAATACTGGCGCACTGTGTTCATCTATCTGAAGAAGATATGGACATCATAGCAAAAAGTAATGCACTAGTAAGTTTAAATGTATCATCAAATATGAAGCTAGCAAGCGGCATACCAGACATAAAGAATATGTTTGTCCGCGGTGATAAGCTGTCTATAGGTACCGACGGAGCTAGTTCAAATAATATGCAAAACATGTTTACTGAGATGAGAGCGGTATCACTTGCAGCTAAGGCTCGTTCACTTGATCCAAAGGTGATGAGTGCGGGAGAAGTACTTAAGCTAGCGACTATTAATCCATATAAATATATATTTGATGAAGATGTAAATATTAGCGAAGGATCACTAGCAGATTTAATTTTAATTGATCTAGATAATACAAATTTAAAACCACAAAATAATTTGATAAGTGCTATGGTTTACTCAATGAACGGAAGTGAAGTTGATACGACTATAATCAATGGTAAGATTATTATGGAAAATAAAAAGATTAAGGGCGTTGATGAGGACTTAGTTGTAAGTAAAGTCGAAGAAATTATTAAAAATATTTAGGGGATGATGAAATGAAGTGGAGAGGAAGACAAGGATCGTCTAACGTAAACGATAGAAGAGGTCAATCAGGCGGAGGCGGTATGCCAAACTTTGGCGGCTTCAAGATGGGCACTGGAGGTATGATACTGCTTCTAGTACTATACTTAGTATTTGGTAGAGGAATTATAGGCGGACCAAGCGGTCCTGGCGCAGGCATACAAAACGGCCAAGGCACACCGATTACAAGTGAAAGAGAAGAAGAGTACAAACAATTTATCTCGGTCGTCTTAAAGGACACTGAAGATGTTTGGCATGAAATATTTGAAGAAAATGGTCTAGAATACGAAGAACCACAATTAAATCTATTTACAGGCAGCATAAATTCTGGCTGCGGTTTTGCATCAGAACAAATGGGTCCTTTCTATTGTTCAGTGGATAAGGACATCTACATTGATTTGTCTTTCTTTGATCAGCTTAAGAATGAGTTTGGAGCAAAGGGTGACTTTGCCATGGCCTATGTATTAGCTCATGAAGTTGGTCATCACGTACAAAAACAATTAGGTATTTTAGACAAAGTTCATTCATTACAAGGAAAGGTATCTGAAAAAGAATACAATAAATACTCTGTTATGCTTGAATTACAAGCAGACTACTTCGCAGGAGTATTCGCAAAGCACATACAAGATAGAGACATCTTAGAAGAAGGGGACTTTGAAGAAGCAATGAATGCCGCATCAAAGATCGGTGACGATACACTTCAAGAAAAGTATCAAGGAAGAGTAGTTCCAGATAGCTTTACACATGGAACGAGCGAACAAAGGATGGAGTGGTTCAAGAAAGGCTTTGATAAAGGCACAATTCAAGACGGAGACACATTTAGTGGCGATATTTAGTAAGTAATAAAGGAGATATACAATGGATAAGAAAACAGCATTTAGCGCTATACAGCCCTCAGGTGATTTAACCATAGGTAATTACCTAGGAGCTTTAAAGAACTTAGCTAAACTACAAGATGATTACAATTGTTTATATGCAGTTGCTGACCTTCATAGCATCACGGTACCAAAGGTGCCAAAGGAATTAAGGAAGAAGACCTATGAGATATTTGCGATGATGTTAGTGAGTGGTGTTGATCCAGAAAAAAGCGTTTTATTCGTTCAATCACATGTACCAGAACACGCTATGCTAGGCTGGATACTTGATACAATTGCCTATATTGGTCAGCTTAATAGAATGACCCAATATAAAGACAAGTCCAAAAAGTCTCCAGAAAACTGTAACGCAGGTCTATTAACATATCCAGTACTAATGGCGGGCGACATACTTTTATATCAAACAGATTTAGTGCCTGTCGGTGAAGACCAAACTCAGCACATGGAGTTAGCAAGAGACTTAGCAATTAGATTCAACAGCAAGTACTCAGATACATTTAAGGTGCCTGAAGCTTACATTGCCAAGACAGGAAAGAGAATCATGTCACTACAAGATCCAAGTAAAAAGATGAGTAAGTCAGACGAAGATCAAAACAGTTTCATCTATATCATGGACAGCAAAGACAGAATTTACTCAAAGATTAGAAAGGCTGTTACAGATAGCGAGCCAAACTTTGCTTACGACCCAAATAGAGCTGGTTTATATAATCTTATAAATATATACAGTTCATTTACAGGCATAAGCCCTGATGATATAGTCAAGAAGTATGATTCACTTGGATATAAAGAGTTCAAAGAAGATTTAGCAGATATCATATATGAAGATTTAAAAGACTTCCAATATAATTTCAATGAAGTTATTCAAGATAAAGAGGGACTAGAAAAGCTTATGGCAGAAGGCAGAGATAAAGCGAGATACCTTGCTAATAAGACTCTAAGAAAAGTAATGAAAAAAGTTGGCTTTGTACAAATATAAGGAGTTAGCTATGAAGATATTAATTATAGGTAGTGGCGGCCGTGAGTACGCCATCGCTTCAAAAATTAAAGAACAAGACAGCTCAGTAGAGATTGTCTTTGCACCTGGTAATGGCAAGACTGAGAGCGAATTCAAAAATATTGACATAAAAGTTATGGATTTCGACAAGTTAATAGCTTACGCTAAGGATAATGGAGTTGACTATACTATAGTTGGTCCCGAAGACCCACTATGCTATGGCATTGTCGATAAGTTCGAGGCAGAGGGACTTAAGATCTTCGGACCAAAGAAGGAAGCAGCCATATTCGAAAAGAGCAAGGCATTTTCAAAGAAGTTCATGGAGAAGTATCATATAGATACGGCTAAGTACCTTGAGACAGACAGCATTGACGAGGCGAAGGAATACGCTAGCAAACTACTTAATGAATCAAAAGTGAATAAAGTAGTACTTAAGTATGATGGACTTGCTCAAGGCAAGGGAGTTATCATAGCTTCAAGCGAAAAAGGAATAGATGAAGCACTTAATGAGCTACTCTTAGATAAAAAATTTGGTGATGATAAGATCATAGTCGAAGAATATATCGATGGCTTTGAGACATCTGTTCACGTGCTTATATCAAATGGAGAGTATATAATGCTACCAAGTGCTAAGGACCATAAAAAGGTATTTGAAGGCGAAACAGGTGAAAACACCGGTGGCATGGGCTCATACTCACCAAACCTTATGGCACTACCATATTTAAAGGACATAGAAGAAGAGCTTGTAAAGCCATTCATAAAAGGCCTTGAAGCTGAAGGCATTGACTATAGAGGGATTTTATTCGCAGGCCTTATGATAAACTCAGACGGAATAAAAGTTTTAGAGTTTAACACTAGGTTCGGCGATCCAGAAACAGAAGTTATCTTAGAAAGAATTGACTCATCGTTATTGGATGCGCTTATCAAGACAAGCGAAGCAAAGCTTAATGAATATGAATTAGAAGTAAATGATAAAAAGATAGTTAACGTCGTATTAGCATCTGGTGGCTATCCAGCGAAGTACGACAAAGGATATGAAATAAAAGGCTTAGATAAATTATCAGAAGGCGTTAAAATTAATTACGCAGGCGTTAAGGCTGATGGCGCAAAGCTACTTACTAATGGCGGAAGAGTATTAAATATACTTTCTAAAGCCGATACATTTGAAGAAGCATATAAGAAAGTTTATGATGAGATCCAAAAGATTTCATTTGATAAAATGCATTATAGGAGGGATATTGGTCCAGTGGTTAAAAGAGTTTATGTTTGTAAAAAAGATGAATTTGATGCGGAGTCAAACGGTTTAACACAAGAGATTAAAGAATTTCTTAAGATAAATATCGACTCAATCAAAGTTTATAACAGATACGATATTGAATTACTTTCTGATGAAGAAATTAATAAGATATCGAATACCATTTTATGCGAAAAACCGGTAGATAATATATATTTAGCGGATGATGCTTTAGAAATGGAAAAGAATTTGAAGAATGCCTTTGTTGTTAGGTACAAAAAGGGCCAATTCGATCAAAGGGAACAAGGCTTAAAGGATACAATCAAGGTTACTCTTGGCAAGGATGAAGTTTTAGCAAGATGTGAAAAAGTTTATGAGATCAAAGGCGATGTAAGCGAAGACGACATTAAGAAAATTAAAAAACATCTTATAAATACAGTTGACCAAGCAGAAGGCGTATTGATTGGTATACCAACAACACTTAAGGAAAGCGTTGATACTAAGATTGAGTCTATAGTTTATGACGGCTTTATTAAACTTGATGACGAAGGACTAAAGGACTTCCACGATAAGGAAGCACTTGCTATGTCTACAGAAGACTTAAAAGTTTTCCAAGACTACTTTATAAAAGAAGATAGAGATCCAAGCCAAACAGAGCTTAAGTTAATCGACACATATTGGTCAGACCACTGCAGACACACTACATTTAATACACAATTAACAAATATCAACTTCGAAGGCGAAAGTGAATTTATAGAAGTAATTAGAAATACACTTAATGAATACTTAAAGGCGAGAAAACAATTCTCGAAGAAAGATCTAACACTTATGGACCTAGCAACTATAGTTACTAAAAAGCTTAGAAGCTTAGGCAAGCTTAATGACTTAGAAGTAAGTGAAGAGATAAACGCTTGCTCGGTTAAGATCAAGGTTAGTATAGACGGAAGACTTAGAGATTATTTACTAATGTTTAAGAACGAAACACATAACCACCCAACTGAGATAGAGCCATTCGGTGGCGCTCAAACATGCCTTGGCGGAGCTATAAGAGACCCACTATCAGGAAGAAGTTATGTTTATCAAGCTATGAGAATAACAGGAGCCGCAGACCCAAGAGAAGCTATTGAAGATACACTTGAAGGAAAGCTTCCTCAAAGAAAGATAGTTTTAGACGCAGCTAGAGGATACTCTTCATACGGTAATCAAATAGGCTTAGCAACAGGCTATGTTGACGAAGTTTATCATCCAGGCTACAAAGCAAAGAGGATGGAAGTAGGTGCAGTTATTGCTGCAGCACCTATGGAAAATGTATACAGAGGCGTACCTGCTAATGGAGATATAATCATTTTACTTGGCGGAAAGACTGGTAGAGACGGCATTGGCGGAGCAACAGGAAGCTCTAAGATACAAACAGATAAATCAGTTGAAGACTCAGCTGCTGAAGTTCAAAAGGGTAATGCACCAACAGAGAGAAAGATACAAAGACTATTTAGAATACCTGAATTAGCTAAAATGATAAAGAGATGTAATGACTTTGGTGCAGGTGGCGTAAGCGTTGCTATAGGCGAGTTAGCCGACTCATTACTAATACACTTAGACAAGGTACCACTAAAGTATCAAGGACTAAGCCCTATGGAGATAGCTATATCAGAGTCACAAGAGAGAATGGCTGTAGTCATCGCTAAAGATGATTACGAAAAATTCAAAGAATACGCAAACTCTGAAAATCTTGAAGCAACAATAGTTGCTGAAGTTACTGATTCTGAAAGACTTATCATGATGTATAATGACATAGAAGTATGTAATTTAAAGAGAGAGTTCTTAAACTCAACTGGCGCGCCAAGAAAACAAGATGTTATCTTTAAGCCAGAGGAAGTAGAACTATTTAACGAAGATTTGGCAGATGACTTTACAGTAGAACTAAAGAAGAGACTAGAAGACATCAATGTCGCTTCTAAAAAATCACTTATAGAAAGATTTGACTCATCAGTTGGTAGAGGCAGCATCGTTCAACCATTAGGCGGCAAGAACCAATTGTCACCAGAACAAGCTATGATAGCAAGAATACCAACAACTCAAGGAGAATCATCAACAGCGAGCATCATGACATATGGCTTTGATCCATATCTATCAGAAAAGAGTCCATTCTTTGGAGCTTACTATGCAGTAGTTGAGTCACTTGCGAAAATTGCTTCACATGGAGCAAGCCCATTCAAAGCAAGATTAACATTCCAAGAGTACTTTGAAAAATTAAATGACGACCCATATAAGTGGTCAAAACCATTCGAGGCATTGCTTGGCGCGTTTAAGATCTGTAACGACTTACAAATCCCATCAATTGGTGGAAAGGATTCAATGAGCGGAACATTTAATGATTTAAACGTACCACCAACATTGATTTCATTTGCAGTAACATCTATGAACATAGAAGACGTCGTAACACCTGAACTTAAGGGTAATATGAAGCTTGGTTTAATAAGAACATCAATTAACGATGACAACACACTTGATTTAAATGAATTTAAGAAGAACAGCGTTGAGCTTGTTAGCCTTATCTCAAGAAAGAAAGTTAGAAGCGCAATTGCAATCAATAGAGATACAACTCTACCTCTTCTTATGAAGATGGCCTTTGGTAATGATATCGGCTTTAACATCAACATGGACGCTGACATCATGTTCAAGGAGCTTTATGGTTCATATATCGTTGAATACACTGAAGACCTTCCAGGCATTGAATACCTTGGTACAACTAATACTGATGCAAGCATCATTATCAATGGTAGACGTCTAGACCTTGAAGAATATAAAGAAGCTTATGAAAAACCATTACTAGAAATATTTGGCGAAGAAAAAAGAGTAGCTAAGAGTGAAAACAAATTTACAGAAAAAGAATTTAGAGCTAAATCAAAGAAGCCAGTTGATGAAGTTAAGGTTATAATACCAGTATTCCCAGGAACAAACTCTGAATTTGATTCAAAATATGCTTTTGAAAAAGAAGGCGCTAAGGTTGATGTATTTGTATTCAATAACTTAGATAACGAACACATTGACAAGTCAATCGATGATCTAGCAAAGAAAATTAAGGAAAGTCAAATTTTATTTATACCAGGTGGTTTCTCGTTATCTGACGAACCAGACGGATCAGGCAAATTCATTGCCAATGTATTAAGAAATCCAAAGGTAAAAGAAGCTGTAGAGTATCTTCTTGAAGAAAATGACGGCTTGATACTAGGTATTTGTAACGGTTTCCAAGCATTAATCAAGACTGGACTACTACCATATGGCAAGATAAAAGACATTGATGAAGACGATCCAACATTAACATATAACAATATATCTAGACACATTGCAAGAATCGTTAAGACTAAGGCTTTAACAACATCATCACCATGGCTTAAGTACATCGATAAGGACAAGACTTATAGAGTACCTATCTCACATGGAGAAGGAAGATTATTAATCAACAAGGAGCTTTACGAAAAACTTAGTGATAACGCTCAATTAGCTTTTGAATATATAGACAACCCTAACGGATCAAACTTTGATATCGAGTCAATGCTATCACCAGATGGAAAGATACTTGGTAAGATGGCTCACTCAGAAAGAGTTGAAACAGATACATTTAAGAACGTTGCTGACATTGAAATACAAAACTTATTCAAGGCGGGCGTAGAATTTTTTAAGAAAGATTAATAAAAGTATTAATATATTGTAAATTATTGAATAATACTTTTCGTTGTGGTATAATTTAGGTGGTGATTTTCTATGGATGTAAATAAATCTTTTGCTTATGCAATTGACAATGATGACGGCAAAACATTTGACAATATATCAAGTGCAGATGTTATTATCTTAGGACCATCGAGGTCAGGTAAGACACCTCTTTGTTATTATCTTGCTTCTTTAGGATTAAACGCGATAAATATACCACTTGTACCAGAGGTCGACCAATTTGATGTGATTAAGGATTTAGATAAGTCAAAAATGATTGGCCTAATACAAGATGAGGAGTATTTATCCAAGATAAGGAAGGAAAGAGACAAAGACCTAGGCATAACAGGTGTATCTAATTACTCATCGCTTGAGAGGGTATTTTATGAAAATGAATACGCTCGCGAGATCTATAGTAAATTAGGCATATTTGTTATATCTATGTATGGAAAATCTATAGAAGAAGTATCTAGCACTATAGTTAGATATCTTCAAAATTAAATAAGCAATAGGAGGATACAGATGGAAAAGTATGTTTATAGCTTTAAAGAAGGCAATAAAGATATGAGGGATTTGTTAGGAGGCAAAGGAGCTAACTTAGCTGAAATGACTAATTTAGGCCTACCAGTACCTAACGGATTTACAATTACAACTGAAGCGTGCAACAGGTTTTACGAAGAAAATGAAGAACTATGGCAAGATTTAAAGGAAGAAATTAGAAATGGTATTGAAAATGTTGAAAAGATCACTAATAAGGGCTTTTCAGACAAAGAAAATCCGCTACTATTCTCAGTAAGAAGTGGCGCGAAGATATCAATGCCAGGCATGATGGATACTATATTAAATCTTGGTTTAAACGATGTGACAGTTGAAGGACTTGCAAAGAAGACTAATAACGAAAGATTTGCCTATGACAGTTATAGAAGATTTATTCAAATGTTTTCAGATGTTGCCATGGGTATCCCAAAAGCTGAATTTGAAAAAATATTAAATAAACAAAAAGAAAAAAGAAATATCGAAAACGATATTGACTTAAATACAGACGACTTAAAAGAAATTGTAAAAGAATATAAGACAATTTACAACAAATACATTGGAGAAGACTTCCCACAAGATCCAAACGTTCAACTATTTAACGCAGTTAAAGCTGTATTCATGTCTTGGAACACACCAAGAGCTAAGACTTACAGAAAGCTAAATGAAATTTCTGACACACTTGGCACAGCTGTTAACGTTCAAGAGATGGTATTTGGTAACATGGGCATGAACTCTGGTACTGGTGTTGCTTTCACAAGAAACCCAGCTACAGGTGAAAACGTTTTATTCGGTGAATTCTTAATCGATGCTCAAGGTGAAGACGTTGTTGCAGGCGTTAGAACACCAGAACCTATTGCTAGACTTGAAAATGAATTGCCAAGCGTTTATAAAGAGTTCAAAGAAACTGTTGAAAAGCTAGAAAAACATTATAAAGATATGCAAGACATTGAATTTACAGTTGAAAATGGCAAGCTTTTCATGCTTCAATGTAGAAATGGTAAGAGAACTACAAAGGCTGCTATAAACATAGCTGTTGATCAAGTGAATGAAGGTTTAATAAGCAAAGAAGAAGCAATCTTAAGAATTGAACCAAAATCAATTGATCAAATTCTTCATCCAACATTTGAAGAAAAAGACGTTTTAAGTAAAACAGAAATCACAAAAGGCCTTCCAGCTTCACCAGGAGCTGCATCAGGCGTTGTAGTGTTCTCACCAGATAAGGTTGTTGAATATCATAAGAATAACGTTAAGACTATCTTAGTAAGAGAAGAAACATCTCCAGAAGATATAGATGGTATGGTATATGCTGAAGGCATACTAACAGCTAGAGGCGGTATGACATCACACGCTGCTGTAGTTGCTAGAGGTATGGGTAAGTGCTGTGTTGCAGGCTGCTCTGAACTAAGAGTTGATGAAGATGATAAAGTTATAAGATACAATGGCGGCGAAATCAAAGAAGGAGACACTATCTCTATAGACGGTACAACAGGTTATGTATACCTAGGAGAAATCAAAAAGGTTACTCCTGAACTAAGCGGTAATTTTGCTAAGTTTATGGAATGGGCTGATGAATTTAGAACTCTAGAAGTAAAAGCAAATGCAGATAACCCAAGAGATGCTAAGCAAGCGCTTGATTTTGGTGCACAAGGCATAGGTCTTTGCAGAACAGAACACATGTTCTTCGATGACAAGAGAATTTTCCAAGTTAGAAAGATGATACTTTCTAAAACACTTGAAGAAAGAGAAAAAGCTCTTGAAAAACTTCTTCCTTATCAAAGAGGCGACTTCGAAGGCATATTCAAGGTCATGGAAGATAAAGGCGTAGTAATAAGATTACTTGACCCACCTCTACATGAGTTCCTTCCAAAGACTGAAGAAGATATCGAAAGCCTTGCTAAAGATATGGGTATTACAACTCAAGTCATTGAAGACAGAATCGAAGATATGAAAGAGTTTAACCCAATGCTTGGTCACAGAGGATGTAGACTATGTGTAACATGGCCAGAAATCTATAGAATGCAAGTTAGAGCTATCATAGAAGCAGCTATAAACGTAAGCGAAGAAATCAAAAAAGATATCAAACCTATGATTATGATTCCATTAATAGGCGAGTTAAAAGAACTTGTATTTGTTAAAGAAGAATTAGTAGAAGAAATAAATAAAGTGTTCGAAGAAAAGAACAAGAAGCTTGATTACGAAATCGGTACTATGGTTGAAGTGCCAAGAGCAGCACTACTTGCTGACGAAATCGCAAAAGAAGCAGAATTCTTCAGCTTTGGTACAAACGATATGACTCAAATGACTTGGGGCTACTCAAGAGACGACTACGGTAAGTTTGTTAACGCATACCTTGATCATGGTATCTACGAAAGAAGTCCATTCGACTCATTAGATACAGAAGGTGTTGGCAAATTACTTGACATGGGAACTAAGCTTGGTAGACAAACAAGACCTGATATACACGTAGGAATATGCGGTGAACACGGTGGAGATCCTAGATCAATCGAGTTCTGCGACGCAATCGGACTTGACTACGTAAGCTGCTCACCATATAGAGTGCCAATCGCAAGACTAGCAGCAGCTCAAGCAAGCATCAAGAGAAAAAATAAATAATTAAGAATAATAATTTACGATAAGGCGGGTTAATTGTACTGCCCCCTTAAATCCGGACACGGAAATAAGGGGGTATTTTAATGAAAAAA
>UQDI01000002.1 GCA_900539725.1 uncultured Eubacteriales bacterium
GAACATTTGAAGAGTTTTCAAAAGCTATTGATGAATATATATACTACTACAATAATGAAAGAATTCAGAAGAAAACAAAATGGATGCCACCTACTTTGTTTAGGTTAGCATCCATGAATGTAAACTAAATATTAATGTGTCCAGTTTTCTGGGTACACATCATAAGAAGTCCCACTTAAAACAATTAAATATATAAGACAGCTAGCGATTGATATAGGTTCAGTCGCTTTTTGATGCACTTCGTCTAAAACGGCATCGTGGAAGGGTGGGGTTCTTCTTTCTTCAAAAAAATCAGGCGAAATTTTTGCACTTTCGTGTTAAAAGAAATTTTTTAATATAAAGATTAAACTAAGCTCCATAATTTGGGGCTTTTTACTTGCTATATTACATATCTATTAAATATCGAGAATTTACTTTTAATTAAACTTGCTTGGGTATATAATATATATAAGTAAAGTAATAAAAAGTGATAAAAGGAGGTTTATTATGAAAAAGTTTTTATCATTTATTTTAGTGTTTGTACTAGTTTTGTCTATGTCTGTTAACATTTCTATGGCGAAGCTTGACGAGACTGGTGCGAAGGAAATTAGTTTTGGAACTGATAGGGGACCTGAAGAGGCAACTATAAGCATAACTGACAAAACTTATCCTATTAAGAATGGCACTGTTTTATTTATAAACGGTGAAGTAATTCCTGAAGCTGAAGTTATTATGGATGCGGGCAAGGCCATGTTACCACTAAGACTTATTGCTGAAAAGCTTGGCTACGAACTTGGCTGGAACGGTGCTGAGAAAAAAGTTACGCTTAAAAAAGACGACAAAAGCATTGACGTTGCTACTACTAAAAATGAAATGTCTAAGCTTATCAAGAATACTACTTATGTAACACCAGATTTTGTAGAAAAGAATCTTGCTGAAAGCGCTATAGTGACTGAAAGGCTTGGCAAGGACTTCGAAAAATTCTATGAAACACAAATGCCTATAACACAAGATAAGACTATTGAAAGAAGCTTAAGAAATGTTATTATTGATGAAAAGCACGAGTACAAGGACAATATTAGCTCGGATGAGGCCATGAAGCTAGTTAAAGAAAAATGTCTTGAAGGCCTAAAGAATTTTGAAAAAGTAATGAAGGAAAAAGCTAAGGACGAGCCAAATAGATTTGACGATGACATAAAATTAATCGAAAAAGATATAAATAGAATGATCTACATTGGAGAAGTATCTAAGTTTTATAGATACACAATAGGACCTTACGATGTTTTATATGATAGAACAGATGGCAAAATCTACTTCCAAATATATTCAGGAGAAACTATAATTAAGGAAATGGATGTGAATGATCCGAATTTGTATTTAAACATTTTTATTGTGGGATAAAGAAATTTCAATTAAGCTCCATTAATTTGGAGCTTTTTTCACGTCTACACAATTTGCAAAAATGATTTTTTAGTATTATAATATTAGTAAGTTTATTAGGGGTGGTGTTATAATGACGGAACTTAATAAAACAAAGTCAAAAAGCAAAGTAAGTAAGATATATAATTACACTGTTTTAGGCATATATGCTGCAGTTTTGCTAGCGTATGTAATTTTTAGACTTATGGGTAATGATGTAAAAGCAGCTAATATCTTTCTTAATGGTGTATTTCTGAGTTTAATATTTGCCCTAGTGGGACTAATATTTATCCCGAAAAATACTTTTACATGGATAAATATTATCTTGCCTGTGGTAATCAATCTACCATACTTCTTATGTCTTGTAGCTGTTACGCATGCTTTGGATATTATGGGGATTGTATCTTATTACTTTGAGCAAGTGATTAAGTCACCAATAAATTTAATAAAAGCATTTTTCTAAATATTTTTACTTAATATCTAGCTTATATAATTTTAAATCCCTCTGCTTAGCAGGGGGATTTGTGTTGTATATTTAACTTTTACATAAGAATATTTTAATTCTTCAAATAAAAATCTAGATTATCTAATTCGCTTTGATCGGAAATGTCTAAAAAGTCTATATTAATTGATTTTACTTCGGGCATATCATCAAAATTGCCCTCCCATGAAGTTTTATTAAGCACGTTTAGCGTATTTCCATCTGTGTCAATATTTACATCTTCAATGTATGCTTCACCTGTTCCTGAGAAAAAGTATGAGTAGATTAATGAACTTCCGTCCTCTTTTGAGCTCAGGCTGCCTCTAAAGCCGCCTACTTCTGCTATGCCAACGCCGATGGTCTTCTCTGATGTGATTTCTTTTGTGAAGTCTTTATTTGCATAATAAAATTTGATATCGGATGTACCATAGTCGCAATCTTGAGCAACTAGCAATAGTGGGTAGTCTATATTATTTACTTTGACTAGTGAGTATGTGTAGCTGCAATGACTAGCAACCTCATCATCAGCATATTCATCTTCTGGATAAAACTTTTTGTAGTTCATAGTGCTTAATATATCTGAGTATATTTTTTTAAGTTTTTCTATGTCGTTATCTTGCACTTTATTCGCTTCATCATCGGTCTTATTATTTTCAGCTGCTTCTTTGCTTAATTCACTCATATCTACTTTTGGCATTACTGAGCACGCTGATAAAGTCATTATTAAAACAAGGCTGATTGCAATTTTTATAAATGCTTTTTTATTCATAATGTCACTCCTTTTAGAAATTTATATTATTATAAATAGATTTTAGCACATTAGCTTATCTTTTACAAGTGATTTATAGTCTAATGGCATTGAAAAACCCTCTTCACTATTTAGTGAAGAGGGCATTTTTTATCTAATTACATCTTTGGATCGGCTTCGTAATGTGTGTGTAAAAGTTCGTGTGCTAATTCGCCGCCAACTTCGCCAAGGTATTCATCATATAATTGTTTGATTTTTGGATTGGCGTGTGATTTTCTAATTGTCTTGTGCTCATCTATATTGTAGATGGCTTCGGCTCTCTTCTTAAGTGTTGAGATCTTGCCGTTGTGGAACGGTTGACCGCCTCCACCTATGCATCCGCCTGGGCAAGCCATAACTTCGATTGCGTCGTATTTTTTTTCGCCTGATTTAACCATATTTAGAAGCTTTCTTGTATTACCAAGGCCATTGGCAACGGCGATTCTAACTTTTCTTCCATCTATGTCTATGCTTGCTTCCTTGATGCCGTTTAGGCCTCTAAGTGCAGTGAACTCAATCTCTTCAAGCTCTTTACCTGTGATTGTTTCGTAAGCTGTTCTGCATGTTGCTTCGATAACGCCGCCTGTAGCGCCAAAGATAGCGCCTGCGCCTGTTGATTCGCCCATCGGGTCGTCGAATTCTTCATCTTTAAGGTCTTTAAAACTTAGTCCCGCTTCTTTAATCATGGCACCTAGCTCTCTTGTTGTGATTACTATATCAACATCGCTGTGGCCCTTGTTTTTAAGCTCGTCTCTTGCTGATTCATACTTTTTCGCAAGGCAAGGCATGATTGATACGACAACCATATCCTTAGGATCTACATTAAGCTTTTCAGCAAGGTAAGTCTTTGCAACGGCTCCGAACATTTCGTGAGGGCTCTTGCATGAAGACGGTATGTCTATCATATCTGAGAATTGTTGCTCCATGAAGTTTACCCAGCCTGGACAGCAGCTTGTAAGTATCGGCATCTTGCCGCCTTTTGTAAGTCTTTCAACAAATTCGTGCGCTTCTTCAACTATAGTTAGGTCGGCTGCGAAGTTTGTGTCGAAAACTTTGTCAAAGCCAAGTTTTCTAAGGGCGCTAACCATCTTACCTGTAACTATAGTTCCTGGCTCCATGCCAAATAGCTCGCCTAGAGCAACTCTAACTGCTGGAGCTGTTTGAACAACAACGTATTTCTTTGGATCTGCAAGTGCTTTCCAAACTTCTCTTATATAGTTCATGCCGTGAAGTGCACCTGTAGGGCAGACTGTAACGCATTGTCCGCAGAAAGTACATGTTGTTTCGAACATGCTTCTGTTAAATGTCGAACCGACGTGGCAGTCAAAACCACGGCCAACCTCAGCAAGTGCGCCAACTGTTTGCACTTCGTTACACATTGTCTCGCATCTTCTGCAAAGTATGCACTTTTCTGGCTCTCTAATCATTGAAAGGCTTCTCGAGTCTATAGGAATATGTCTTCTTTCGCCTTGATAAGGTATATCTCTAATGCCTAGGTCTTGTGCTAGCTTTTGTAGTTGGCAGTTTAGGTTCTTAGCACAAGTAAGGCAGCTGTTTGGATGGTCAGATAAAAGCAGCTCAACTATAGTTCTTCTCGCGTTTATGGCAAGAGGCGACTCAGTCTTTATGTCCATGCCTTCTTTGACAGGTGTCGCGCAGGATGGAAGTAGCTTGCCGCTTTTAACATCTTCAACCATACAAACTCTGCATGAAGCAAGTTTATTTACAAATTTTATATCGTGTAAGTCCATGTGGCAAAGTGTAGGTATCTTTACGCCAATGGTTTTAGCAGCGTCAAGTATTGAAGTTCTCTCTGCAACAGAGACATCAACGCCGTTAATTTTTAAATTTATCATCTTAGCCATAAGTACCTCCTAAACCAATTCTACTGCCTTAACCGGGCAGACGTTCATGCAATTGCCGCACTTGATACACTTAGCAGTATCAATCACGTGCTTTTCCTTAACCTTACCTTCTATGCAGTTAACAGGGCAGTTTCTAGCACATTTTGTGCAGCCTATACACTTGTCTGTGATGTGGTAGTTAAGTAGGTTTTTGCACTTCTTAGCTGGACAAGTCTTGTTTTCACCAACGTGCGCCATGTACTCGTCTCTAAAATATGTCAATGTTGATAGTATCGGGTTTGGAGACGATTGACCAAGACCGCAAAGTGATGCTTTGCTCACAATGATGGATAGATCTTCTAGTTTATCTATGTCTTCTTCACTACCATTTCCTGAAGTGATTTTTTCAAGTAGCTCTAAAAGCCTCTTGTTACCAATTCTACAAGGCGTACACTTACCACATGATTCGTCAACGGAGAATTCTAGGAAGAATCTTGAAACGTCTACCATGCAGTCGTCTTCGTCCATGACAACCATACCACCGGAGCCCATGATTGAGCCGATGGCCTTTAAAGATGCAAAGTCAACCTTTGTATCGAATAGTCTTTCAGGTATACATCCGCCTGATGGTCCGCCTGTTTGAACAGCTTTGGCCTTTTTGTCATCTTGAATGCCGCCGCCTATTGCAAAAACTATGTCCCTGATTGTCGTACCCATAGGTACTTCAACTAAGCCTGAGTTTTTAACCTTACCAACAAGTGAGAAAACCTTAGTTCCTGGCGAGTCTTCAGTACCGATGGATGTGAACCAGTCTGCGCCATGATCAATAATTTGAGCGATGTTGGCAAAAGTTTCAACGTTATTGATAACAGTTGGTTTGCCCCATAGACCACGTTCAGTAGTTCTGTACTCTTTATTCCTTGGCATACCACGCTTTCCTTCGATAGACTCCATCAGAGCAGTACCTTCGCCGCATACGAAAGCGCCTGCGCCTAGACGAAGTTCGATTTGGAAGGAAAAGTCAGTTCCTAAAATATTATCTCCTAATAAATTATTTTCATTTGCCTTTTTAATGGCAACTTTTAGGCTTTCAACAGCCTTTGGATACTCAGCTCTAACGTAGATAAAGCCCTTTTGAGCACCAACAGCATAAGCACAGATGGCCATGCCCTCTAAAACGCTGTGTGGATCTTTTTCCAAAACAGACCTATCCATGTAGGCACCTGGGTCACCTTCGTCTGCGTTACAAATTATATATTTAATGCCTTCTGGTTGATTAAAAGCAGCTTCCCACTTTTTTCCAGTAGGGAAACCCGCTCCACCACGGCCCCTAAGGCCAGAAGCCTTTACTTCTTTAATTACATCTTCTCTTTTCATATTAAGCGCCTTCTCTAAAGAGAAGTATCCGCCTAAAGCTATGTATTCATCTAAGGACGATGAGTTGATTATGTCACAGTTTTTTAGAACGATACGTTTTTGCTTTTCGAAAAACTCACCCTTTTTAGTAATTTTGTCACCGTCAATATTAAAAGAGCCGTCCTTTTTAAGTCTGTCAAGAAGAAGATCTTTAGTTTTCTTTTGAATTTCTAATAGATTTTCCTTATTCATATGCTACTCCTTATATTTATTAATAATTTCAGTGACTTGACTTTCTTTGACATGGTCGTAGACGTCGTCACCAACAGTTACAACGGGTGCCAAAGCGCATTCACCAACACATCTAGTCTCAACTATAGAGAAAAGTCCGTCCGCAGTTGTTTCGCCCTTAGCCACATTTAATTCCTTTAAGAAATCATCCAAAAGCTTGTCAGCTCCCTTAACGTAGCAGGCAGTACCTAGACAGATGCATATAGAGTGCTTTCCTCTAGGTTTAAAAGTGAATTGACTGTAGAACGATGCAACGCCGTAAATTTCGCTGCTTGGCTTATTTAATTTAAGAGCCATAAAGTCTACAATCTCTTCAGGTATGTATCCAAAGAGTCTTTGTGCTTCTTGAAGAACAGGCATGACAGCCCCTTTGTCATTCTTCTTCTCTTCTACAAATTGTAAGAACTCGTCGAATTTCGCACGATCTTTGTTAAAACAAAAAGCCATAATTTACCTCCTTTGTATTTTTATCCTCACAAATCTATTTTATTATATAAAGGCCCCTTTGTCAATTAGTAAATATTTATATCAGAGATCGTTTATACTATAAAAATCAATATATATTTTCTTCTTTAGCAAAGAGCAAAATCGATTTACGCGTGAATCGATATTTGTCTTTGAAAAAATACGCACATATATAATAGGAAGTTTTGTTTATATTAGCTGTGCCATAAACATGGCAAAAATATACTGCTATATATATAAAGGAAGAGAAAAAAATTAAAAAAAGTAAAAATATTTTAAAAAAAGCCTTGACATAAAGAAGCTAATTATGTATAATAGATAAGTGCTTAAATCAAATGGCTATGACTAAGAAAGGTTGCGCATCATGTTTTTTGTTGCGTGATGTGGTAATTTCCCTAGTTTCATGCAAGTCTACTCAAAAAAGAAGTAGGCGATTGATTGGCATATTTTATTTACGCTTAGAGAAAACGCACGGCTGCGTGTGTAAGAGTTGACTCTCTAAGAAGTAAAAAATATTACATGGAGGTAATTAAATGTCAAGCAAAAAACAAAAAATCAGAATCAGACTTAAAGCTTACGATCACACACTTTTAGATCAATCAGCTCAAAGAATTGTTGAAGCTGCTAAAAAGACAGGATGTAAGGTATCAGGACCAGTTCCACTACCTACAGAAAAACAAATCGTAACTATTTTAAGATCAGTTCACGTTAACAAAGATTCAAGAGAACAATTCGAACAAAGAACTCACAAGAGATTAATCGATATCCTTGAACCAAACGACAAAACTGTAGACGCACTTATGAAGATGAATGTGCCTGCAGGTGTAGATATAGAAATAAAACTATAATCTATAAGATTTTATTTAAAATCCGCTGTAAATTATGGAGGTGCAGTTAATGAACGGAATTTTAGCAAAGAAAATTGGAATGACACAAGTTTTCGAAGAATCAGGAGACTTAGTTCCAGTTACTGTTCTTCAAGCCGGACCTATGGTAGTTGTTCAAAAGAAAACTGTTGAAACAGACGGTTACAACGCTATAGTAGTTGGTTTTGGAGAAATCAATGAAAAGAATGTAAACAAACCTCGTAAGGGTCAATTCAAAAAAGCTAATGCTAGCTACAAAAGATACCTTAGAGAGTTTAAAGTAGACGATGTAGAAAAATACAACTTAGGTGATGAAATCACAGTTGAAATCATGGATGGCATCGAATTTGTAGATGTTATCGGAACATCAAAAGGTAAAGGTACTCAAGGTGTTATAAAGAGACACGGCTTTGGTAGAGGTAGAGAATCACACGGTTCAAAATTCCACAGAATGCCAGGTGGTATGGGTGCTGCAACATGGCCAGGAAAAGTATTTAAGGGCCATAGAATGATGGGCCGCATGGGTAATGAAAGAACAACTGTTCAAAACCTAAAAGTAGTAAGAGTAGATAAAGAAAACGGAATTATCCTAATCAAAGGTGCTGTACCAGGACCAAAGAAAGGTTTAATTACTGTTAGAAAAGCAATCAAGAAATAGCGCTAAAGGAGGATTAAAATGCCAAGTTATAAAGTTTTAAACATGGAAGGTAAAGAACTTGAGACAATTGAATTAAATGATGACATCTTTAATCAAGAAGACAACCCTCATCTTATTTACCAAGTAGTAGTTAATCATTTAGCGAACAAACGTCAAGGAACTCAAAGCACTTTAACAAGAGCTGAAGTTAGAGGCGGTGGAAGAAAACCTTGGAAACAAAAAGGTACAGGTAGAGCAAGACAAGGAAGTACAAGAAGCCCTCAATGGAAAGGCGGCGGAGTTGTATTTGCACCAAAGCCAAGAAGCTACGGCTACAAACTTCCTAAGAAGTTAAAGAGACAAGCTTTAAAGGTAGCTCTTTCAAACAAAGTTCGTGATAATGAGCTTATTATAGTAGATGATATAAAATTACAAGAAGTTAAGACAAAATACGCTTTTGAAGCACTACAAAATCTTAACGCAAAGAAAGCATATATAGTTACTAAAGATAACGATAAAGATACACAAAGAGCTTTTAGAAATATACCATTCACAATGATTAGTGAAGCAAGAAACATAAACGTATATGACATAGTAAGACATGACAGCATGATAATTACAAAAGCTTCTTTAGAAACTATTGAGGAGGTGTTCAAATAATGCTTAATCCACATGATATAATCATAAAACCCATAGTAACAGAAAGATCTATGAGAGATATGGAAGAAGGTAAGTACACTTTCAAAGTAGACAGAAGAGTAAACAAATCTGAAATCAAAAAGGCAGTTGAAAACGTTTTTGGTGTAAAGGTTGAAAAAGTAAACACAATGAACATGCAAGGTAAGTTAAAAAGACAAGGCGCTCACGAAGGAAGAAGACCTAACTGGAAAAAGGCCATTGTTACACTTAAGGAAGATTCAAAGAGAATTGAATTCTTTGAAGGCATGGCAAATTAGTGATAGGAGGGAAATTTAATGGCTATAAAAACATATAAACCAACTACTCCGTCCAGAAGAATGATGGCATCACCTGCTTTTGAGCTTATCACAAGAGATAAACCAGAAAAGTCACTTGTAGAAAGCATTAAGAAAAACTCAGGTAGAAACAACACTGGTAGAATCACATCTCGTCACAGAGGCGGGGGAGCTAAGAAGATATACAGAATTATCGACTTTAAGAGAAATAAAATAGGCGTTGTTGGAACAGTAGCTCACATCGAGTACGATCCAAACAGAACAGCAAACATCGCACTAATTCAATACGAAGACGGCGAAAAAAGATACATCCTTCATCCAGTAGGATTAAAGGTAGGAGATAAGATCGAAGCTGGCGAACATGTCGACATCAAAGTAGGTAACGCACTTAAATTAAGAGACATCCCAGTAGGTACTTTAATCCACAACATTGAAATGAAGCCAGAAAAAGGCGGACAACTAGCAAGAAGTGCTGGTTCATACGCACAACTTATGGGTAAAGAAGGTAACTACGCACAATTAAGATTACCATCAGGCGAAATGAGAGTAGTTTTACTTGATTGTATGGCAACTATAGGCCAAGTAGGTAACCTTGACCACGAACTAGTTAACATGGGTAAAGCTGGTAAGAAGAGATTAACAGGAAGACGCCCTCACGTAAGAGGTTCAGCGATGAACCCAGTAGACCATCCACATGGTGGTGGTGAAGGTAGAGCACCAATAGGTAGACCGTCACCAATGACACCTTGGGGTAAACCTGCTCTAGGACTTAAGACTAGAAAGAAAAAGAAACATTCTGATAAGTATATAATCAGAAGAAGAAACGACAAGTAGGAGGGTTTAAATGGCAAGATCGATTAAAAAAGGACCTTTCGTAGACGAACACTTAATGAAAAAAGTTGAAGCTATGAACGAAGCCAACGATAAAAAAGTTATTAAAACATGGTCAAGACGTTCAACAATCTTCCCTGAATTCATAGGACACACAATCGCAGTATATGACGGTAGAAAACACGTTCCTGTATATATAACAGAAGATATGGTAGGACACAAACTTGGAGAGTTCGTTTTAACAAGAACTTTCAGAGGCCACGTTGACAAAGGCGACAAGAAAGCAACTGTAAAATAATAGAAGGAGGATATAAATGGAAGCAAAAGCAATAGCTAAATATATTAGAATATCTCCTAGAAAAGTACATTTTATATGTAACGAAATTAGGGGAAAAGATATAGATGAAGCTCTTTCTATTTTAAAGTTTACACCAAAGAAAGGTGCAAGAGAACTATTAGCAGTACTTGAATCTGCAATAGCAAACGCTACAAACAATTTTGATTTAGATAGAGACAAACTATATGTTAAGGATGCACAAGCAACTGATGGACCAAGAATGAAAAGATATAGACCAAAGGCTCACGGTTCAGCTTATCCAATACTAAAGAGAACTGCACACTTATCAGTTGTAGTATCAGACGAGAAATAAGGAGGTAAGAAATGGGCCAAAAAGTAAATCCACATGGACTAAGAGTCGGAATTATTAAAGATTGGAGCTCAAATTGGTATGCCGACAAGAAAAGTTTCTCTGACAATTTAGTTGAAGACTACAAGATAAGAGAATTTTTGAAAAAAGAGCTTTACCAAGCAGGAGTTTCAAAATTAAAGATTGAAAGAACAAGAAAGAAAATAAAAGTTACTATATACACAGCAAAGCCAGGTATCGTAATCGGTAGAGGCGGAGAAGGTATAGAAGCACTTAAGAAGAAAATCGAAAAACTTACTACTAAGACAGTTTTAGTAAACGTTGAAGAAGTAAGAAAACCAGATTTAGATGCTCAACTAGTAGCTGAAAACATTGCTTTCCAACTAGAAAGAAGAATTACATTTAGAAGAGCAATGAAAGGCGCTATCCAAAGAACAATGAAAGAAGGAGCTAAGGGTATCAAAACTCAAGTTTCCGGAAGACTTGGTGGAGCCGACATGGCTAGAAGCGAAGGTTATTCAGAAGGAACTATCCCTCTACAAACACTTAGAGCAGACATCGACTACGGTTTTGCGGAAGCAAACACAACATACGGCAAGATCGGTGTAAAGGTTTGGTTATACAAAGGCGAAGTACTTCCAGAAGTAACTGACGAAAGAAAGAAAAACTTTAAAAAGAGAAGTCAAGACGACAGAAAGAAAGACTTCAAGAAGAGAAGAAGAAATAACAACCAAAATACAGGCTTCAAAGACAGAAGAAACAATAACAACAGAAGAGGCTTTAAGCCAGAAGCACAAGACGCTAATAAAGAAGATTAGTAAGGAGGAAAACATACTATGTTAATGCCTAAAAGAGTAAAGCATCGTAGAGTTCATAGAGGCAGAATGAAGGGTAAAGCATACTCAGGTAACACAGTTACTTACGGCGAATACGGCCTTCAAGCACTAGAACCAACATGGATGACAGCAAACCAAATAGAAGCTGCTCGTCGTGCGATGACAAGATATATAAAAAGAGGTGGAAATGTTTGGATCAAAGTATTTCCAGACAAACCAGTAACAAAGAAACCTGCAGAAGTACGTATGGGTTCCGGTAAAGGTGCTCCTGAGTATTGGGTTGCAGTAGTAAAACCAGGAAGAGTATTATTCGAAATGGGTGGAGTTTCTGAAGACGTAGCAAGAGAAGCAATCAGACTTGCAGCAATGAAACTTCCTATAAAAACTAAATTTGTAGTTCGTGAAGAAGGTGGTGAAGCTAATGAAGGTTAAAGAAATACGTGATTTAACAACTGAAGAATTAAATCAAAAAGAAAAAGAACTTAAAAAAGAACTTTTTAACCTAAGATTCCAATTAGCTACCGGACAATTAGAAAACCCAAAGACAATTTCTCAAGTTAGAAAAGACATTGCTAGAGTGAAAACAATTGTCAGAGAAAGAGAACTTTCTCAAGTAAAGGAGGCTTAAATCAATGGAAAGAAATCTTAGAAAAGTTAGAACAGGTACAGTAGTTTCTGATAAGATGGAAAAGACAATAACTGTTGCAGTTGAAACAAAAGTTAGTCATCCTATATATAAGAAGAGAGTAAACAGAACTACTAAATTTAAGGCTCACGACGAAAACAACGAAGCAAGAGTTGGCGATTTTGTAAAGATTATGGAAACAAGACCACTATCTAAGACAAAAAGATGGAGACTCGTTGAAATTATAGAAAAAGCAAAATAGTCCTTTTATAGGAAGGGAGGTTAATAAATTGATACAAGCTGAATCAAGAATGAGAGTAGCTGATAACTCCGGAGCCAGAGAGGTACTAGTAATTAAAGTCTTAGGTGGCAGTAAAAGAAAGTATGCCGGAGTGGGCGACATCGTGGTTTGCACTGTAAAGAATGCAACACCAGGAGGCGTTGTTAAAAAAGGAGACGTTGTTAAAGCTGTTATAGTAAGAACAACTCAACCAATAAGAAGACAAGACGGATCATATATAAGATTTGATGATAACGCAGCAGTTATCGTAAAAGAAGATAAAAATCCTGTAGGTACTCGTATATTTGGACCTGTAACTAGAGAACTAAGAACTGGTGGTTATATGAAGATCATATCACTAGCCCCAGAAGTTCTTTAATGAAGGGAGGTTAAATTATGCACGTTAAAGTAGGCGACAAGGTAATTGTTATTGCCGGTAAAGATAAAGGAAAAACAGGTAAAGTTCTAAAGACATTACCTAAGAAAGACCGTGTCGTAGTTGAAGGAATAAACATTCAAACTAGACACCAAAAAGCTCGTGGACCTCAAGAACCAGGTGGTATCATTAAAGCAGAAGGAGCAATACATGTTTCTAATGTGATGGTATACAACGAATCACTTAAAAAAGGTACAAGAGTAGGCTATAAGGTTTTGGAAGACGGCAAGAAAGTTAGATACATGAAAGCCGACGGAGAAACATTAGACAAATAAGGGAGGTAGAACGGATGGCTTCCAGACTGGAAACAAGGTACAAAGAAGAAATTGTGCCTCAAATGATGGAAAAATTAGGATATGATAATATAATGCAAGTTCCTAAGCTAGACAAAGTTGTTATAAACATCGGTTTAGGAAATGCGAAAGAAAATCCAAAAGTTCTTGAAAATGCCTTAAGAGAGTTAGAATTAATAACTGGACAAAAACCAGTTGTTACTCACGCTAAAAAATCTATAGCTAACTTTAAGCTAAGAGAAGGCATGAAGATTGGATGTAAAGTAACACTTAGAAGAGACAAGATGTACTACTTCTTAGACAAGTTAATGAACATCGCTCTTCCAAGAGTAAGAGACTTTAGAGGTGTTAGTAGCACTTCATTCGACGGTAGAGGAAACTATGCATTAGGTATTAAAGAGCAATTAATCTTCCCTGAAATCGTATACGATGAAGTAGATGAAATCAGAGGTATGGATATAATAATTGTTACTACAGCAAATACTGATAAAGAAGCAAAAGAATTCTTAGAGCTTCTTGGTATGCCTTTTAGAAAGTAAAAGGAGGAAGTAGATGGCTAAAAAATCAATGGTTGCTAAGCAACAAGGTAAACAAAAATATAAGGTAAGAGAGTACAATAGATGCAAGATTTGCGGAAGACCTCACGGTTACCTTAGAAAATATGGAATTTGTCGTATATGCTTCAGAAAATTAGCATATAAGGGAGAAATTCCTGGCGTTAGAAAAGCAAGCTGGTAGAAGGAGGAGTGATGTAATATGATGACGGATCCAATCGCGGATATGCTTACAAGAATCAGAAATGCTAACTCACAAAAACACGATTCAGTAGATATTCCGAAGTCAAGAATTAAACAAGAAATCGCTCAAATACTTTTAGATGAAGGATATATAAAAGGCTTTGAAGTCGTTGAAGACAACAAGCAAGGCATAATAAGAGTTGAACTAAAATACCTTCCAAACAAAGAAAGAGTAATTTCCGGTATAAAGAGAATTTCTAAACCCGGACTTAGAATATATGTAAATTCAAACGAAGTGCCTAAAGTATTAGGTGGATTAGGTATAGCAATACTTTCTACATCCCACGGTCTTATGACAGACAAAAAAGCTAGACAAGATAAAGTGGGCGGAGAAGTAATCTGCTATGTATGGTAAAATTAGCTAGGAGGAGTAATAATGTCAAGAATAGGTCTTAAACCTATTACAGTACCTCAAGGCGTAGAAATTAAAGTTAATGACGGAGTAGTTACTGTAAAAGGACCAAAGGGCGAACTAAAAGAAAACATCTCAAAAGATCTTACAATCAAAGTTGAAGATGGCATCTTAAACGTAGAACGTCCTAACGATGAAAAGAAAATTAAAGCTCTACACGGCCTAACTAGATCACTAATCCATAATATGGTTATAGGTGTAACAGAAGGTTTCTCAAAAGAACTTACTATTATAGGTACAGGTTATAGAGCACAAAAGAATGGAAAGAAATTAGCTTTAACACTTGGTTTTTCACATCCACTTGAACTAGAAGATCCAGAAGGAATCACAGTTGAAGTGCCTGAACAAGACAAGATCATTGTTAAAGGTTTAGACAAACAAAAAGTAGGACAATACGCTGCATACATCAGAACATTCAGAATGCCTGAGCCATACAAAGGAAAAGGTATCAGATACACTGATGAGTATGTAAGACGTAAAGTTGGTAAGACTGGTAAGTAGGAGGAGAATTAGATGATAAACAAAGAAGCAAAAAAAGTAAGTCGTCAAAAAAGACACTTAAGAATCAGATCTAAGATTTCCGGTACTCAAGAAAGACCAAGACTATGTGTATTTAGAAGTGATAAACATATATACGCACAACTTATAGATGACGTTAACGGTGTAACACTTGCACAAAGCTCAACACTTGATAAGTCTTTAAACTTAGAAAGAACATCAAACATTGAAGCAGCTAAAGCAGTTGGAACAAAGATTGCTGAACTTGCTAAGGAAAAAGGCATAGAAGAAGTAGTATTTGACAGAGCAGGTTACATCTACCATGGTAGGATTAAAGAACTAGCTGAAGCAGCTAGATCAGCAGGTCTTAAATTTTAACGAAGGAGGGGAATTGATGGAACACTTAATTATTGATGCAGCAACTCTTGATCTTGAAGAACAAGTTGTTTCTATAAACAGAGTTGCAAAAGTAGTAAAGGGTGGTAGAAACTTTAGATTCTCGGCCTTAGTTGTTGTTGGAGACAGACAAGGACACGTTGGTGTTGGTATGAGTAAAGCGCTTGAAGTACCTGAAGCAATCAGAAAGGCAGTTCAAGACGCTAAGAAGCACCTAGTTGAAGTTCCTATAGTTGATACAACAATCCCACACGAAATAAAAGGCATTTATGGCGCAGGTAAAGTATTCTTAAAGCCAGCTCCTAAGGGATCAGGTGTTAAGGCATCAGCAGCTATCCGTGCCGTATGCGAACTTGCAGGTATTGAAAATATCTCTGCTAAACGTCTTGGATCAAACAATCCTCGTAACATTGTAAACGCTACAATCAACGGACTTACAAATTTAAAGAAAGCCGAAGATGTTGCTAAAGCAAGAGGAAAATCTGTAGAAGAAATATTAGGATAGGAGGTTTAAGTATGAACACAATTAAAATTAAACTTAAAAGAAGTTTTATAGGTAAACCTTCTGATCATATAAAGGTAGTTAAAGCTATAGGTCTTAGAAAGATAGGACAAGTAGTAGAAAAGAATGATACCCCACAAATTAGAGGGATGATACACAAAGTAGACTACATGCTTGAAATCGTAGACTAATTAAGGAGGTGTAAAGATGAAGCTAAATAATTTACAAGCTCAAGAAGGCGGAAAGATCGGTAAAAAAGCTGCTCGTAGAGGTAGAGGTATTGGATCGGGCCTAGGCAAAACTTCTGGTCGTGGTCAAAAAGGACAAAAGTCTAGATCAGGCGGCGGAGTAAGACCAGGCTTTGAAGGCGGTCAAATGCCACTATTCAGAAGATTACCTAAGAGGGGCTTTACAAATATATTCAGAAAAGAGTATGCAATAGTTAACATCTCCAGCTTAAATGTCTTTGATGATGGTGAGACTGTAGATACACAAAAACTTATCGAAAAAGGCTTAGTTAAGAAAAGCTTAGCAACAGCCAATGGTGTTAAGGTTTTAGGTAACGGAGAATTAGAAAAGAATATCAATCTTAACGTTGAAAGAATAAGTGAAAGTGCTAAAGAAAAGGTTGAGGCAAAGGGCGGAAAGGTAGAGGTGAAATAAAATGTTTAAGACTCTAAAGAACGCATGGGCAATTAAAGAGATTAGATCAAAGATACTTTTCACACTTGCTATGTTATTCATTTATAGACTTGGAAACTTTATTCCACTTCCATTTGTAAACAGAGAAGCTCTACAAAGCTTCTTTACAGCAAACAACTCAAGCCTTTTAGGCTTTCTAGATATGATGGCCGGTGGAGCGCTATCCAGATTAAGTATATTTGCGTCAAACATCTATCCTTATATCAACGCATCCATCATCATACAACTTTTAACAGTAGCTATACCAAAGCTAGAAGAACTAGCTAAGGAAGGCGAAACAGGTAGAAGAAAAATTAACAGATATACAAGATACTTAACTATAGTATTAGCTGTAGTTCAAGGTATCGGTACAGTATTTGGACTATTAAGAGGAACAATCACTGGCGGAACTTGGGCAAAATTACTTATGGTACTTTGCTTAGTAGCTGGTACACAATTCTTAGTATTCCTAGGTGATCAAATCACTGAAAAAGGCGTTGGTAACGGTATATCTCTTATCATCTTCCTAGGAATCATCGCAAGACTTCCTGATACAGTAGGACAATACTTTAAATTAACTAAAGCTGGACAATATAGTCTAATCAACGTTATAGTTATGGTTATCGCTATGATAGCTATAGTTGCTTTCGTTGTATTAATACAAGAAGGCGAAAGAAGAATTGGCGTTCAATATGCCAAAAGAGTAGTTGGTAGAAAGATGTATGGCGGACAATCAACACACATCCCTATCAAAGTAAACATGGCAGGCGTTATGCCAGTTATCTTCTCAACATCATTCCTTGGAGCTTTCCAAACAATCGGAATGATTACAGGAGGTTCATTTGGTAAGTTTATGGAAACATATTTAGGATATAATTCAGTAGCATTTGCTATATTAAATATCATATTAATTATATTCTTCACATTCTTCTATAACGAAATACAATTCAATCCAATTGAATACTCAAAGAATTTACAACAAAACGGTGGATTCATCCCTGGTATCAGACCAGGTAGACCAACTAGCGACTATTTAGCTAAGATCGTTAGAAGAATCGGTCTTGTTGGAGCTATATCACTTGCATTACTAGCAACATTACCAATAATACTTGGATCATTATTAAAGATGCAAACACACTTTACAGGTACAGGTATTATCATCGTAGTAGGTGTTGTTATTGAAACAATCAAGCAAATCGAAGCTCAAATGATGATGAGACACTATAAAGGTTTCTTAAGCTAGGAGGTTAATGATGAGATTATTAATTTTAGGACCTCCAGGAGCTGGAAAAGGAACTCAAAGTGATAAGATAGTTGAACATTATAATGTAAAACATATTTCTACAGGAGATATGTTCAGAGAAAATATTAAAGGCGGTACAGAACTAGGTAAGAAGGCAACAGAGTACATGGACAAAGGACTTTTAGTTCCAGACTCACTTGTAAACGATATGGTCATGGATAGATTATCCAAAGATGACCTTAAGGAAAACGGCTTCTTACTAGACGGTTACCCAAGAAATATAAGCCAAGCTGAAGCACTTAAAGACATGCTTACTAAGCTTGATATGCCACTAGATGCAGTTATCAACATAGAAGTACCTTCTAAATTCTTAATCGATAGAATCACTGGAAGAAGAGTGTGCCCTAAGTGTCAAAGAAGCTATCACATAGCTAACAACCCACCAAAGGAAGAAGGCATATGTGATTATGATGGCGAAGCTCTTATTACTAGAAAGGACGACAACGAAGAAACTGTTAAGAACAGAATCGATGTTTACGACAAAGAAACAAAGCCTTTAGTAGACTTCTATACAGCTGAAGGCATTATATTGAATATCGATGGAACTCTTTCTATTGATGAGACTTTTGAATCGATAAAATCAAAATTGGGTAGATAGGTGTAACGATGGAATCTACAAAAGATATTGTAGTAGGACAACTGGTTAAATCTAAATCCGGAAGAGATATGATGAGACTGTTTTTAGTATACGAAGTAGTTGACGATGAGCACGTGCTTTTAGTCGATGGAAAAGTAAGAAAGCTTGAAAAGCCTAAGCTTAAGAAGATCAAGCACTTAATCGTATATCATACAATAGTTGAAGACTTTCAAAAGAAAGTAGAAGAAAATTCAAAATTAACAAACAGTCAAATAAGAAAGTATCTAGAACCTTTCTTGATAGAAGAACATTAGGAGGACAAAATGGCTAAAAAAGACATTATAGAGCTTGAAGGAGTAGTAGTCGATGCACTACCAAACGCTATATTCAAGGTAAAACTTCAAAATGAACATATAATTACATGTCATATCTCTGGCAAATTAAGAATGAACTATATAAGGATTTTACCCGGAGATACAGTAAATGTCGAGCTTTCTCCATATGACTTGGAGAGAGGTCGTATAACTTGGCGTAAGAAGTAAGGAGAGATAAAATGAAGGTAAGACCATCAGTTAAAAAAATTTGTGATAAATGCAAAATTATCAAAAGACACGGAAAAGTTATGGTAATTTGCGAAAATCCAAAACATAAACAAGTACAAGGATAATAGGAGGTGTAGCTTAATGGCAAGAATTGCAGGTGTTGATATCCCTAGAGATAAAAGAGTTGAAATATCATTAACATATATCTATGGTATTGGTCTTTCAACTTCACAAAAAATATTAAGTGAATGTGGTATAGATCCAAACACAAGAGTTAAGGATCTTACAGAAGCAGAAGTAAATGAAATAAGAGACAAGATTGATCACATTAAGGTTGAAGGTGACCTAAGACGTGATGTTGCTCTAAACATAAAGAGACTTCGTGAAATAAACTCATACAGAGGAATTAGACATAAAAGAAATCTTCCAGTAAGAGGACAAAGAACAAAGACAAACGCTAGGACTAGAAAAGGCCCTAAGACAGCTAAAAAGTAAGGAGGTAGAAGTAAATGGCAGCAAATAAAGGTAGTAAAACTAAAACTAAAAGAAGAGTTAAAAAGAACATCGAAAAAGGCCAAGCTCACATTTCTTCATCATTCAACAACACAATGGTAACTATTTCCGATATGCAAGGAAATGTTTTATCATGGGCTAGTGCTGGACAATTAGGCTTTAGAGGTTCTAGAAAGTCAACTCCATTCGCAGCACAAGAAGCAGCTGAAACAGCAGCTAAAAAAGCGATGGAACACGGTCTAAAAACTGTAGAAGTTTATGTAAAAGGACCAGGAGCTGGTAGAGAAGCAGCTATAAGAAGTCTGCAAGCAACAGGACTTGAAGTTAACATGATCAAAGATGTTACGCCTATACCTCATAACGGTTGCAGACCACCTAAGAGAAGAAGAGTATAATTTTGTATATACTTTTTTAGTCTAAGGAGGGGTTAATTGTGATTGAAATAGAAAAGCCACATGTGCAAGTACAAAGTGCTACAAGTGACGGAACTTATGTAAAGATGATTATAGAACCTCTTGAAAGAGGCTACGGAGAAACACTTGGTAACTCATTAAGAAGAGTACTTCTTTCCCTATTACCAGGTGCAGCTGTAAACAAAATCAAGATAGAAAACGTTTTACACGAATTTTCTACCATAGATGGAGTATTAGAAGACGTAAGCGAAATAATATTAAATATTAAGAGCTTAGTTTTAAAATACACAGGAGATGAGCCGCAAAAACTACTTATCGATCAAAAAGGACCGAAAGAAGTAACAGCTAAAGACATAATCGCATCACCTGAAGTTGAAGTAATAAATCCAGATCATCACATAGCAACTATAAATGAAGATGGAAAATTAAGTATTGAAATGGACCTTGTAAGAGGCAGAGGCTATGAACTAACAGATATATACAGAACTGGCGACGAAACAGAAGCAGAGATAGGCATTATACCTATAGACGCATCCTTCTCCCCAGTAAAGAAAGTTAATATATCGATAGACAATACAAGAGTTGGACAAATAACAGACTTTGATAAATTAACACTCGAAGTATGGACTAACGGAACTATAAAAGCAGTAGAAGCTGTAAGTTATGCAGCAAAGATCATCACAGAACACATGGGACTACTAATGGAATTATCCGACGGTATCGAAGATGTTGAAGTTATGATCGACGTTCCTAACAAGAAGAAAGACAAAGCACTTGATATGCAAGTAGAAGAGCTTGATCTTTCAGTTAGAAGCTACAACTGCTTGAAGAGAGCTAATATAAATACAGTTCAAGAGCTTGTTAACAAGACAGATTCAGAAATGATGAAAGTAAGAAACCTTGGAAAGAAATCACTTGAAGAGGTAAAGAATAAGCTTGCAGAACTCAACTTATTTTTAAAGGAAGAAGAATAGGAGGAAGCTTATGGCACAATACAGAAAATTAGGCCGTAGAACCGACCATAGAAATGCTATGCTTCGTAACTTGGTAACATCACTTATAAAAGAGGGAGAAATAAAGACTACAGTTACACGTGCAAAAGAAACTAAAAGAATGGTTGACAAGATGATCACTCTTGCTAAGAGAGGCGACATGCACGCAATCAGACAAGCACAAAGCTACATCTATGACAAGGAAGTAACAAAAAAGTTATTTACAGAAATCGCGCCTAAGTACGCAGATAGACAAGGCGGCTACACAAGAATTTATAAACTTGAACCAAGAATTGGTGATGGCGCCGAAATCGCATTATTAAGATTAATATAATTTAGATGTATATAAAGTGGGCTTAAATAGTCCACTTTTTTACCGCATAAATTTGGAGAAATATGAAAGATTTAAATAGTAATAGAATCGTTTCCACTTGGAAAGGCGGCAAAACAGAGCAGCTTTGCATAGAGCCGATAGATGCCACCCTACAAGAGAGAAACTTCGACCTAAGGATATCATCCGCGACCATAGACCTAGAGCGCTCAGAATTTTCAGACTTTACAGGCTATAGGCGCTACCTAATGAAACTCGAAGGCGATATAACACTTTTGATAGATGGCAAGAGCATCATCATAAGAGATGACGAAGCCTTTGAATTTATGGGAGACGAAAAAGTCATTTCCATTAGCAAAGAGCCATCGCGCGACTTCAACGTCATCATTAAGAAGGATAAAAAAGCAGATATATCCATAAAAGAGAATGAAAAATTGAATACAAATAGAGGAGAATATTTATTCTCACTAGAAAAAGCTAAAATCAACGACATAGATGTGGATAAATATTCATTATACGAGACAGAAGGCGAAGAGATAAATCTAATTGGAAAATTTATTCACATAATAATACATCAATAGGAGAGCAAATATGAAAAAATATAAACAAATACTAGCGTTAGCACTAGTTTTAATGCTAACAATGACATTATTCGCATGCAATAAAGAAGAGAATAAAGAAACAGAAGAAAAAACAGAAGCTATAGACAAAACAGAAAAGACAGAAGAGGCAAAGACAGAAGAGACAGAAAGTGAAGCTACAGAAACAGCCGAACTTCCACAAGACGCACTAGAGGTAGAAATAAAAAAAGCAGAAGCACTAGATGACAAGTATGAAAACGCTTACGCATTACTAGACACAGCAGATGAAGCTAATAAAGCAAAGTACGATGAACTATACCCAAACGATCCATACAAGCTAGACATCGAACTAAATGAAGCAGAAGAGCCAAGCAAGGCAAACTACATCTCGCTACTAGATAATATCATCAAGATGGACAGAAAGCTTGACGAAGCAACACCAGAAAATCCATACGATACAAATAGAAACAAAGGTGAAAAAGTTCTTACAGAAATCCTTACTACAGAAGAAGGCAAAGATCCAATCTTCTATGCCAACAGAGACCTTTATAAGTTCCTTGGACTTGAGCTAGAAACAGGCGATGACTTAAAGCTTAAAGATTGGTCAGTGGCAGCCGACGAAACAAGAAACGTAATCCTAGGATACAATCAAAAAGACAGATACGAGCTAGGCAAAACATATGAAATCGACTACTTCGGCAACAAGCTAAAGATTATGCCAGTAGGCGTAGCTAAAGAAGGCGCTAAATATGTCAATGGTAATGGCGACGAAATATCATTAGATAACACAATCATCGCAGCACTTAACTATGACGACTCAAAAGCCTTACTTAACGATGATGAGTGCAAAAGCCTAGTTGATAGTGCAGTGATCATATCACCAGAAGCAGATAAGGCAATGTACTTAGGTAATTATTTGAGAGGCGCATATAAAGCAGTTCACTTAAGCGATTTAATTTCGCATTAAATTTGTCCCTAACGCTCGTTAATTTCATACACCAAGAGAACGAGTGAAACGAAGTTCGATTGGCTATGTATAATTTATTCCAGAAATCACAAAGGTGTGGAGTGAAACGAACACAGCTTTGAATGAGCTTACGGATCGCTTTTCGGCAATGCTCGAGTACGCATTTGTACGCTCCGCTTGCCTCAAAGCTCCACATCGCGTTATGAATTATAGCGTAAAGGTTCACGTCCATGTTAATGGACGGGGTTCTTCATTTTCTTGCGAAATTGTGAATAAAATATTATTTAATAAGCAAGAATAATTTAAAGACATACGTCATCAAAAGCGTATGTCTTTTTCTATGCCAATCTCCAGTCATAAATCAATCACGCGGCGTATGCCAATCGCTCGTCATATATCAATCGCTCGTCGTATGCCATATGCCCGTCATATGCCATCATCCCAGCATATGCCATCCGCCCAGCGTATATCATCCGCCCAGCGTATATCATCTGCGGCGCTTAGATATAGCTAATTAGCAATTGCTTACACAATTTAGCGTATTATATTGTTTTAATAATCGTGGCAATGGGTAATTATACATAGGTGATTTTATGAATTTTGAATCTATTATTGATGATGCTATAAAAAATAATAAGGCGCTTCGTGGCTCTTTCTCGGGTCCTATCAAGAAGGACGGGTCTAAGGTGAAGATCAAGACCATAGTAATGAAGGGGGAGGCGCATTTACAGCTTGAAATGTTCAAGGACAAGAAGGCTTTTCACGAGAATATCGCCATGGGCGAAGCGAAGGTAAAGCTAGTCGCCTTAATGAATGAGTACAAGCAGCTCTTTATAACTATTGACGATGACTCTTATCAAGTTTTTAACAATAAAGGTAAGATCAAGGCCATAAGCACGAAGACTGAAAAAAAGGCGAAGGCGCTTAGCCATGACAATAAGAAAAACTACATAATTAATGAGGGTGACAAGGTCGACTTCCTTATCTACCTTGGGGTGATGAGTGGGGACGGCAAGGTCTACAATAAATACTTCGACAAGTTCAAGCAAATCAACAAGTACCTTGAGATTTTTGACAAGGCTCTTGACAAGATTGATACTTCGAAAAGGATACGCATACTAGACTTCGGCTGTGGCAAGACATATCTCACTTTTGCGGTTTATTATTACCTTAAAAATATCAGAAAAGTGGACTTTTACATCGAAGGTCTTGACTTAAAGGAAGACGTTGTTAATGATTTAAATAGGATTAAGGATGCTCTTCATTATGAGGAGATAAATTTTGTGTGCAAGGACATTAAGGACTACGACAAAAGTGACGACATCGACATCATGCTTACTCTTCACGCCTGTGATATAGCGACTGACATCGCTCTAAAGAAGGCGGTAGAGCTAAATGCGGCACTTATACTATCGGTTCCGTGCTGCCAAAAGGAGCTTTTCCCGAAAATCCATTCTGATGATTTAAATGGCGTTCTTAAGCACGGCATACTCAAGGAGAGGGTCGCAGCCATAGTCACTGACTCCCTTAGAAGCCTTTATTTAGAAAAGAACGGCTACAAATCAGAAATTATTGAGTTCATAGACATGGACCACACGCCAAAAAATCTTATGATAAGAGCCTTTAAAGACAAGGCAAATCCACACGCAGAGGAAGAATACGATAAAATCAAAGAGATATTCGGCTTAGAAAATATTTTCATAGAAGGTTAGAGAAATGATAGAGAAATTAATTTATTTTATAAACAGACCAAATAGAAATACGCGTGATCCGCTATTTAGAAAGAAGACAGGCTACTTCGTTTCAATCACAGGTATCATATTTAACGTTTTACTGAGCGTAGCTAAGGTTATAATTGGTCTCTTCGTTCACTCAATCGCCATCATGGCGGACGCGGTAAATAACATCTTTGACACGATATCGTCGGTGGTGACTCTCCTTGGCTTTAAGCTTTCGGAGAAGCCCGCGGACAGGGAGCACCCATACGGACACGGGAGGATTGAGTACATATCAGGCCTACTCATATCCATCATCGTAATCATAATCGGTCTGCAATTCATCAAGTCATCAGTTTTAAGGATACTTAATCCGGATGTGGTTAAATTTGATAAGCTTAGCTTCATCATCATGATTCTTTCAATACTTGTAAAAGTTTTCATAACCATACTAAATAAAAAAGCGGGCAATATGATTGACTCTAAGGCGATGAAGGCAACTAGCATTGACTCGCTTGGTGACGTCTTTACGACTATGGTTGTCATAGTGCCGATGATTAGCTCACTATTTACTGAGGTTCAAATCGACGGCTACTTCGGCGTACTCGTTTCACTTATGATTATTAAGAATGGTATTGAGATGATAAAGGAAACTATCGGACCTATACTTGGTGAGGAGCCGGACAAGGACCTTATCGAAAAGATTTACAAGGACCTTGAGGCAGAACCATTGATTAAAAATGTACACGATTTTCACGCCCATAATTATGGCCCTGACAACGTATATATCTCGCTTGATGTCGAGATGCCAGCTCATTTAACGATTGAGGAAGCGCACAATGTTATCGACAGCTGGGAGAGAACTCTTGAGGAAAAGTACAATATCAACATAATTATACACGTCGATCCATACATGGAAGAGGACGAGTGCACTGAGCTTTACAAGAAGCTTGGGGAGAGCGTTAGAGATGACAAAAATGTTGTTGCGCTACATGACTTTAGAGTGCTGAATGGCAATTGCGGCAAGGACATAGTTCTACTGGATATAGTTCTTAATGATATGCACGGCAAGGACAAGGAAGCGCTTGCAAATGCTATGAGAGAGCGTTTTGAAAGAGATGTTTCGAGTGAATATGACTATAGACTAAGAATAATTCCGAATTTTACGAATATAGGGGATGAGTAAATGATACGAGATAAAATTATTGACTATATACGAAGCGGCGAGAAGGCTGAAAAGGACTACGCCATAGGCTTTGAGATTGAAAATTTTATAGTGGACGAAAATAATAAGGCAATTACTTATTGGGACGATGGCGGCGTTAAGGACATACTTGAAGACTTAATCAAAATAGGCTACGAAGCAGTTTATGTGGGTGGCGTTTTGCTAGGCGCGACAAAGGGCAAGACAGCCATCAGTCTAGAGCCGGGTAGTCAATTTGAACTATCTATAAAAAAGGCGTGGCATATAAAAGAGCTTGAAGATGAGTATTTTACACGCATGAAAGAGATAAATGAAGTCGTAGAAAAAAGAGGCTATCATATCTTACAAAGGGGCTACCATGTGAAGACTAAGATTGACGAGATCAAGATACTGCCTAAGGAGCGCTACGATCTTATGTACAAGTACTTCAATGAGTCGGGCAGCATGGGCCACAATATGATGAAGGGCACAGCTGCTTCTCAATCCTCGATTGATTACAAGGACGAAGAGGACTTTAGACGCAAGATGAGAGTATATAATGCACTCAGCCCAGTTTTCTACGCCATTTTCGAAAATGCAAACATTTTCGAGGGCGAGGCATATAAGGAAAATGGCTTAAGAATGACTATCTGGAAGAATACAGATAAGGACCGCTGTTCAATTATAAAAGAGGCCTTTGATGATGATTTTTCTTACGCATCATATGCTGACTACATTGTAAATAGGCCTTGCATCTTCATTCAAAAAGGCGGCGAGGACATTTACACAGGACACACTAAGATTAAGGACATAGAAGGGATAGACGAGGCGGACAAAGAGCTTGTCGAACACGTTTTAAGCATGTTCTTCCCGGACACACGTGCGAAGAAATATATAGAGATAAGGATGATGGACTCCGTTCAAATAGACTACTTACTTGGCTTAGTCGCTTTAATCAAGGCTACAAGCTACCAAAATTTGGACAAGGTCTATGAGATGATAAAGGATGTCACTTATGACGACACTCTAAAGGCGCTTGACTCATTTAAGGAGAGCGGTATAAGAGGCAAATTAAAGGACAGAAGCTTTTTAGATATAGCAAAAGATTTGATTTCACTTGCAAAGGCATCTTTGGGTGATGAAGCTCATTACTTAAACGCGCTAGAAGAAGTGATAGATTCAGGTAAATCGATAAGGGAGGTAAATTTTGAAAAATATGGATTATAATACCATTGGCAAAAGATACATTGACATAGTTAAAGAAGACCCTGAGAAATATTATGAAGATTATAAAAAACTATTAGATAAGGTGGCGAATTCGACGGCAAAGTACAAAGGCGAGCCGGTTCCTGCCATTTACCAGCCATTCTTCGTATCGGAAGAGGACGAAGAGACTTTTGAATACATCTCTGAGATGATGATGAGGATCTCTGACAAGGTGACTAAGGCTTATGTTGCCATATCATCTTTTAGAAATACTTTTGATTTTGATGACAAAATGAAGAGGCTCTTGATACACAAGCCGCTTCTGTCGACATTTGTGCCAATTTGCCGCTACGACATATTTTATAAATCGCGTGACGAATTCAAATTCTGCGAGCTAAATACCGATGGATCCTCGGCCATGAACGAAGATAATGAGGTCGCTCCATTCATGCTTGAGCTTGAAGCGATGAAGGAGATGGAAAAGCGCTACGGCTATGAATTTTCTTACTACGAATTATTTGACTCGTGGGTAGATGAGTTCAAGGAGCTTTATACACAAACGACTGGTGAAGAAGATTTTAATCTTGCCATAGTCGATATTATGGAGAGCGCTTCGCATGAAGAGTTCGAGCGCTTTAAGAGAGCTTTCGAGAAAAAGGGTATCAAGACAATCATCTGCGACGCGAGAGATATCAAGCGCAAGGACGGCCACATATATGCAGAGGGCTTCAGGATAGACGCTGTCTATAGAAGGCTAGTTACTTTTGAAGCGGTGGAGCATTGGGACGAGATACAAGACTTTATTGACGGCTACCTAAACGATGAATTTGTGATGATAGGCTCATTCAAGAGTCAAGTTATGCACGACAAGAGGATATTCATCAAGCTATTTGAGGACCGCGTAAAGCGTTTCTTGTCAAAGGACGAGCTTGAATTTATTGAAAAACACATTCCATATACAGCGATGCTGACTAAAAAAACTGCAGACGAAGTGCTAAATAACAAGAACAAATACATCATTAAACCGGTTGATAATAACGCATCGAAAGGCGTTTTCGTCGGCAAGGACCACTCGAAGAAGGATTTCGCCGCCATACTTAAGAAGTACGCTGACACGGGCTACATCTACCAAGAGTACATCGAGCCGTACAAGAGGGACGTCGTTTTATTTGACGAGGACGGTAAGCCAGTTGTGAAGAAGCTTAAGTCCATAGTCGGCCTATTTATATATAATAAAAAATTTAAGGGCCTTTACACACGCTATGGCACTGGAAATATCATATCGAGCTTGCACCAATATTATCTTGGTGTAAATATCAAGGCAAAGGAGTCTTAAGATGAAAAAGAAATTAATTTTACTAATGACTATGCTAATGGCGGTGGCCATGCTACTTACAGGATGCAATAAAAATAAAACAGAAGAGCCAAAAGAAAAGGCTAAGCAAGAAGAAAAGACTGAGAGCCGTGACAATGGCGAAGAAGAAATGAGTGAAGAAGAGAAGAAAAATCTTGAATACGCCGAACTTGTTAAGAGGACTAAGGGAATCTCGGGCCTTATAGAAGGAGACTTAGTTACTCAATATGTAAAAATTGCTAAAGCAGAGGAAGATACGGATAAACTTACGCTGCTACTATCATATGCCGAACTTGCTTACATCTATGAGGACCACGTTTTTACAAACACAGCTGGTATGCAAATGCCTCTAAAACTTGTTTATGAGAAGAAGGGCGATGACTACGAGCTAAAAGAAAAGATTAGCCCTGAAGATGGAGACGGGTTTTATGATTCATTACTTAAAATGGTAGACGGAGATAAAAATATTGCCCAAGAGATTGCTAGTGATGCCATGATTGGCAGTTTCGCAGATGTGATGAAAGACTTATACAAAAAGGCTGAAGAAGCAGGGCTAAAGGACTTCGAACTAGACCTTGACAATGCACCTGGCTATCCAAAGGACGAGTCACTATTCTTAGAAGACGTTCCTAATGAGCCGAAGAATACCATTGTCATAGTTAATAAGGAAGAATACGAAAAAGCAAAGAAAAACGAAGACAATAGCGACTGGCCGCATGTAGAAGGCTTGGTATATGATAAAGAAACTAAACTTGCTATTAAGAGCATCATAGACGATTTTACTAAGTAGAAATAAATTTTTTAGCCTTGCCTATTGACAGGGCTAAAATATTTTTATAAGAGCTTGTATTTTTAGCGAGTTTAGGTTATAATATTAAATGAAGACAAACTAGAAAGGAAGTGCAAGATGAAAGAATTAGAATTAAAAGTCATGAGATCGGAGTCATCAAACGGCTTATACATAGAGCTTGGTCAAGGAGTAATTGACTTTACCAAGGCAATCAAGGCTAAGATATATTTATCAGTTGACGATAAAAAGGTAGAAGCAAGTATGATTAAATTCCCGAAGGATATATATGTAATACCGCTTAAAGAAAGACAGCTTAGAGTACTTAAGGTCGAAGAGGGTAAGACATATACTTTTAAAATTGAAAATAGAAGATAATTTAATAAATTACAAGGCAAAACTTAGATGTTTTGCCTTTTTGTTTATATAGAAGCGTGATTTGTTTTATGCATGAATCGATTTTGGCAAAATAAAAAGGCCTCACACGCGTGAAGCCTTAGTCCAATGCTCTTATGTCTAGTTTGGTTGTGGAGCATCTACTGGACAAACGCTGTTGCATTGACCGCAGTCGATGCATTTGTCTTCGTCAATTATGTAGATATCGCCTTCTGATATAGCGTCAACTGGACATTCTGGTAAACATTGTCCGCATGCTATACATTCTTCTGAAATTTTGTATGCCATTCATTATCCCTCCCTTGTATTTTCATTATAATTTATAAATATTCATTTGTCAAGTGATTAGTATCACATTATATAGCTTTTGTAAAGATATAGCCAAATGACTGCTAGCGTCGGCATTATAGTCAGAAACTTAATCTTTTGCGTCTTATGTCTGAAGATTAGCATAGAGACCACACCTAGTGGCGCACCGCCAATGGCTGCGAGACCCAAAAGCACCTTCTCAGGCGTTCTGTGCTTGTAATTGCCACTAGCCGCCTTGAACTTGTCGATGGCAAAGGCCAAGAAGCAAATTACATTTATGCTATAGAATAAATATTTAAGCATCTTATCACCGCTAATTATATACCCAAATTTGTTTGTTTTTACTCAGAATAAATGATATAATACTTATAAGGAGGCTTATATGGATCAAGTATCAGGCACAAATTTTTACATATATCAGGACAAGGACGACTTTTCTTTTGGGATAGATGCAATCCTTTTATCTGACTTTACAAAGGCTAAGAAGAATCATATAGACCTTTGCACTGGCAATGGCATAGTCGCTTTAAGGCTAGCATATTTATATAAAGATGCGAGTATTGTCGGAGCCGATATTGATCATAAGGCGATAGAACTTTTTAATAAGTCCATAAGCATAAATAAGCTTGATGAGAGAGTTAAGGCTATGGAAATGGATATAAGAGAAGTAGAAAAGCACTTCAAGAAAAATGCTTTTGATAGCCTCTCGGTTAATCCGCCTTATCTAAATCCCAAGGACAACATTGCCTCGGGCGATTATAAAAGGCAGGAGCTCTTACTAAACTTAGACGATATAGCAAGGGCAGCGAGCTATTTACTTAAGCCATATAGCAAAATCTATATGGTTCATAGACCGGCTAGGCTTGTTGACATCATCTTGAGCTTCAAAAACTATGGCATTAACTTAAGAAGATTAAGAGCAGTAAAACCATTTGCGGAGAAAAAGGCTAATATGATACTTTTAGAGCTAGAAAAGTCTGAAAAAGTGGGCTTTGATTACATGAATGAGCTAGTCGTTTACGAATCTGACGGCACTTACACAGAGGAAGTAAAGGAGATTTACTATGGAAATGAATAAAGGCACTTTATATATAGTCGCAACGCCCATAGGTAACTACGAGGACATCACTTTGCGTGCGTTAAACGTATTAAAGTCTGTTGACTACATTGCTTGCGAGGACACAAGGCACACAGGGGTCTTACTAAAGCACTATGAGATAAAAAAGCCGCTCTTTGCTTATCACAAATTTAACGAGACGGATAAGTCATCATATATACTCGAACTTTTGAGTGAGGGCAAGAGCGTTGCCATAGTCTCGGATGCGGGCTCGCCTGGCATCTCCGACCCGGGTGTGATTGCGGCGTGTGCTGCGAGAGAGGCGGGCTACACTGTTACAGCCATACCGGGTGCTACAGCCTTTGTCACATCGCTCATGGCGAGCGGCCTTGACCTTAGTCACTTCGCCTTCATTGGCTTTGCGCCACAAAAGGATGCAAAGCGCAAAAAGTTTATGCAAAGTTATAAATCATACGCCATGCCGCTTATATACTACGAAGCGCCTCATAGGCTCATCGCTTTTTTAAATACGGCGCTTGAGGTTTATGACGACAGAATGATTTTCATTAGTCGCGAGCTAACAAAAGTTTTTGAAGAGAATTTATATATGCGCCTTAGCGAGGCCATAGCCCACTTTACTGAGAATGAGCCGCGCGGCGAGTTTGTCATCACCATTACGGGTCTTGAAGACGGTGATGATGGCGAGACAATTGACATAAATGAAGCGGCAAGAGCGCTTATTGACGAAGGCCTAAGCATGAAGGACGCGACAAACAAGTTAAAGGAGCTTGGCTTTAAGAAGAATGATGCCTATAAGGCGCTGCTTGAGATAAAGGAAGACTAAGATGTACGAAGATTTAATCATAAAGATGAGGGACCTCAACAATTTAATAAAAGAAAAGTCCATGGATATAGATAAGAGGGGCAGAGAAGGTCTTAAGAAGGAAATTTATTCTGGCCTTGCCGAGCAGTACATGATAGATGACGATATTGACCTAAAAATGTACGCTGATGAAGGCGGTCTCTGGGCTGTGGACGGCTCACTCAATAGGATAGGAAACCTTTATCCACACTACATAAGCGTGATAGATGCACTTGTGATATCGACAAAGGGCGGCTTTGAGCATAGAAAGAGCAGTCTTTACTCGCCAATGCAAGGGCAAGTGCAAGAGGAGGACGAATTTTCATTTGAGTCTGAAATGTACGTAAAAAAAGAGATGGCGAGGCTCGAGGTACGCGTCGTTATCGAGGCTTTAGAGAAAGAAACGCCCAAGATGATATTTATGGACGGCGGCTTTATTCGCTACATCATCAGCTGTAAGGAAGATTTTGAAGAGCTGAAAAAAATCTGTATTGAGCGGGGAATAATTTTAGCTGGGGTCATAGAAGAGATAAAGACATCAATACTTGGTAAAGAGCTGGACTTAAAGGCTTACGATAGAGAGATACTTTTCTCGCTACTTGATTATAAAGAGGCTATGCTTATCAATGACGAGATTAACAATAAGGCTGAAGAGGGCATAACGAGTGCCTTTGCGCGCACATCGACCAAGCCTTATGCCATCGGCGTAGATATATCGACTGAACAAAAAGATTTTATGAAGGATGTGCTCAAAACCATAATCAAATTGACGCCAAAGGATTCGAGAGGCATACCCATAATCTTGGATATAGTTGACAAGAAGGTCAAGATTACGGACGAACTTAAACAGAGAGTTCTAGTCAAGGAGCTTGACAAGGACGTTTACGATAGATATTTTAACGAAGTGAGGAATTTTAGATGAAGGTCTTAGGTTTAACAGGTACTAGCGAGGTTTATTTGGCCTCGAATGAGAGAAATTTTAGAATAAATGAGTTTTTGCTCGTTGAAGACGAGGTTAAGAACTATATTGGCGAAGTTGTTGAAGCGAACACCTTCAATCGCTTTATGCCTTTTGAAAAGGAAAATGATTTTGTTGATCAAAGCGTGATTGATTCTTTGTTGGCCTTGGGCTACGACGTGAACAACGAAGTCGTCTACTTAGCTAAGCTAAGGCTTTTAGAGGAAGCGATGTACCCAATCATGGCGGGCTCGGCTGTTAGAGTGCCTGAGTTTGATGAGATCAAGAGCCTCATCATCAAGTCATCGCCTAAAGATGGCTTGGTGCTTGGCGTTATCAAGAATACTGATGACCTTTACAAAAATGCGGACGAAGAGCTAAAAAATATTGTATATACTTTTGAAAATGGCGAGAGAAAAAATCAAAAGGACCTTCCTTACATCTTCAATGTGAGCGAGTTAAGTCAGTACCCACACATAGGTGTCTTCGGCGGCTCTGGATCGGGTAAATCCTTTGCCCTAAGAGTAATTATCGAAGAGCTAATGAAAAAGAGGATACCGACTATAGTCTTAGACCCTCACTACGAGATGGATTTTAAGCTAAAGACCTACGACGAAGCGGCTGACTATAGCAATTTATATCAAAGTTTTTTGCTTGGTAAGGACGTTGGAGTTGATTTTAAGGACCTAAATGTCGGCGAGTTTAAAAATTTATTAAACGCAGCGGGTGCAATGACTGACGCGATGGATACTTCAGTTGATGAAGTATTCAAAAGAGGAGAGAGTGTCGACGCATTTAGACTTAGACTAAGTGAAATACTTGAAGCCCTTGATAGGACTGAGGACGCTCTCAATATGGATATGCAAACAGCAGAGCTAAATGGTGATGCAGCTGAGGCAGATAGGATAAGAAGATTACAAGGCTACCAAAAGACTTATGGCAGAAAATTAAATGCATCGAGCTTAAAGGGTATTAGCTGGAGATTTAGAAGACTTGTTCAGGACAATGTTTTTAGCAATAGCTCTGAAGCTTTAGAGGCAGCGCTTAGAAGCGGCAAGCTTATTTCATTAAAGGGATCAACAAGGCTCTTAGAAGTTTATTCATCATATATACTTAAGAAATTTTATTACAAGAGAAGAGCCTATATAGATGCAAAACTACTTGGCACTAACGATGAAGACTACTTCCCACCATTTATCATAATCACAGACGAGGCACACAATTTTGCTCCGAAGGCCTTTGAGAGCGCGTCAAAACCTATACTCAAAGAAGTTGCTCAAGAAGGAAGAAAATACGGTGTCTTCTTGATTTTAGCAACACAAAGAATAACCTTGCTTGATGATACTATCACGGCTCAGCTCAATACAAAATTTATACTAAGAACGGTTAGAGAGTCAGACATAAGTACCATAAAAGAGGAAACAGACATAAGCTCAGACGATGCAAAGAGGCTTCCTTATTTAACTACAGGCGATGCCTTCATATCTGAAGCCTCCTTCGGTAGAACCATATTCACAAGATTTCGTTTTGCCGACACCAAGGCCATAGACAAAGTAAATCCATTCTTAGAGCTAAAGGGCGAGACAGAAGATAAAATGATGGCAGTCTTTGAAGAGATAAAGGGAAGTTTGCCTATAAGCGATTTTAATCTAACTCGTGAGGCGGCGAGACTTGAAAAAACAGTCGGCACCATGAGCACAGAAGAATTTAAGGACATACTTGAGCGCCTTGCAGACGATGGTTACATCAGTAAGAGAACAAATCCATTCGGACAAAATGAATATATAGAGAAGGAATAAAGATGAGAATATTTTTTTTAGCAGCAGAAGTGAGTCCCTTCGTCAAAACAAGGGGACTTGCCGAGACCATGAGGTGCCTTCCAAAAGAGGTCGCCAAAGAGGGTAACGACGTCTACGTCTTCATCCCATTGCACAAGCCAATTAAAAGTGAATATCAAGAAAAGGTCGAGTTCATGTCATCCTACGGGGTCATGATGGGCGACGGCATTATCTATGCGAGCGTCTTCAAGTACGAAGAGGACGGCGTTAAATATATTTTTATTGCCAATGAAGATTATTTTGAGAGAGACAGAATTTATGGTGAGTTCGATGACGCAAAGCGCTACATCTTCTTTAGCAAGGCCGTTTTGGAATTTATTCAAATGTATGGGATTAAGCCAGACATCATTCACGCGAACGACTGGCACACAGGACTTGTGCCGATTTTATTAAAGCAATATAGGAAGAGCGACAGCTATTACAGAGGCATCAAAACCGTATTCACCGTTCATAATTTAAAGTACCAAGGCGTTTTCAACCAAAATATCATCGCCGGCATAGTAGATACCGACCTCGATGTACTTAAGGATCAAAATTATGAGTTCATCGACTCGATCAATATGCTTAAGGCAGGTATTGTCTCAGCGGATATAGTGACTACCATTAGTAAGTCCTTTAGAGACGAGTTAATGGATCCGCATTTCGGAGAAGGGCTCGAAGAAGTTTTTAAGGAGTATAGCTACAAGTTTCACGGCATTGTCAATGGTATAGACAAGGAAAAATACAATCCGATGACGGACAAGGCTTTATTCAAAAATTACGATGCAAATGGCTTTAAGATTAAGAGATATAATAAGGAAGAAGTTCAAAACTACTATGGACTTAAAAAAGATGCTGAAAAGCCTCTAGTCATTATGATCAGCCGTATGAAGCGCTCGAAGGGCATTAAGCTCGTGATTGGCGCAATAGAAGAGATGGTTAAGCTCGACTGCAACTTCATCATCATGGGGACTGGCTTTAAGAGCTTCGAAGAAAAGTTTAGAGAGCTAGAAGAAAAGTACCCAGATAAGATGGCGGCAAGGATTTATTATAATGAGAACGAAGCGAGAAGATTATACGCCGCATCGGACATACTCTTGATGCCGTCGGAGCTTGAGCCTTGTGGATCAGCTCAAATGATTGCTATGCGCTACGGATCTTTGCCTTTAGTAAGGAAGGTTGGTGGACTTAAGGACACAGTCATTGCTTATAATGATGACAAGGAGCATGCCAATGGTTTTGCCTTTGAAAACGTCGACCAGAATGAAATGTATGAGGCGCTTAATAGGGCGTTAAAATTATATTATCAAGATGAGGACGAGTTCAATAGAGTGCTTAAGAATGCGATGAAGGTTGACAATGGCTGGAAAAATACTGCAGACGAATATTGTAAATTATATCACAATTTATGTGATGAATAAGTAATAAGAAAGTTAAAGCTCTTTGCTTAGTGCAAGGAGCTTTTCTTATATAGTGACGAGTGTTTGCTGAGGTAAAATTGCTAAGGCTATGACGAGCGTTTGCTGAGGCAAAATTACTAAACGTATGACGGGCGTTTGAAGAAGCAAAATTACTAAGCTTATGACGAGCGTTTGCTGAAGTGAATTTACTTATCATATGCTGGGCGGTTAAGTGAGCAAAATGATTATCGTGGCAAAACCATTATCGTGGCAAGACCATTATCGTGGCAAGTCCATTAGCAAGAAAATTTTATAAATATTTTTGAAGAGATTAAATTATTTCTTTCATATTCACTCATATAATGACTGTGATTTAAGTCACAATGAATTATCTATTCACTTAGCTTGCAAATACTTTACTAGATTAAAAAATCTACGCCATTATCCTAGGTTTAAGCACTTGCAAGCTTTTCGATTATGTGTTAGAATGATGATGTAACTAAAAATCGGGAGGTAAGTCATGGAAGAAATCAAAAAAAGAATAGAAGCGGACTCTATTGGTGAGAAGGAAGTACCAGTAGACGCTTATTATGGCGTTCAAAGTCTAAGAGGTAAGGAAAACTTTCATATAACTGGCAGACACATTCATCCAGAGATGATTGTTGCTCTTGCTGAAATTAAAAAGGCTTGCGCCATCACTAACCAACAATCACGCCTTATGTCTAAGGAAAAGGAAGAGGCCATTGCCAAGGCTTGTGATATGATCATCGAAGGAAAGTATCACGACGAGTTCATCTGCGACGCAATTCAAGGCGGTGCGGGAACTACAGCTAACATGAACGCTAACGAGGTTATAGCCAACCTTGCTAATGAGATCATGGGAGGAGACTTAGGTACATACGACCACGTTCACCCAAATGACGACGTAAACATGTGCCAATCAACTAACGACGTTTATCCAACAGCTGGTAAGATAGCTGCTGTTAAGCTTGTTAACAAGACTATCGACCAATTGATGGATCTTATCAATGCTCTTGAAAAGAAATCGATTGAGTTTGACGACGTTATCAAGATGGGTAGAACACAATTACAAGATGCTGTACCTATAAGACTTGGACAAGAGTTCCACGCATACCAAAGCGCTCTACGCCGTGATGTTAGAAGAATTAAAAGGGCGAGAGACGTGCTTAAGGTTATAAACATGGGCTCAACTGCCATCGGTACTGGTATAAACGTTGATGTTAACTACTATGTAAATATTACTGAGACACTTGCGAGAGTGACAGGACTATCACTTAAACAAGCGGACGACATGATTGACGGCACTCAAAACCTTGATGGAGTGGCATTCCTATCAGCAACTATCAAGACTTGCGCTATCACATTGTCAAAGATGAGTAACGACCTAAGACTTATGAGCTCGGGACCAAGAACTGGTTTTGGCGAAATTATTCTGCCAGCTAGACAAAACGGCTCATCTATAATGCCAGGAAAGGTTAACCCAGTTATTCCAGAAGTAGCTAGCCAAGTTGCTTTCTCAATCATAGGTAACGACATGTGTATCACTATGGCGGCTGAAGCTGGTCAACTTGAACTAAACGCATTCGAACCAGTTATGTTCTACAAGCTTTTTGAATCGATCGAAACACTTGGAAACGCTTGTGAAACTCTAAGAGTTAACTGCGTTGAAGGCATAGTTGCTGACAAGGAAAGATGCAAGGCACTACTTGATAACTCTGTAGGCATGGTTACAGCTCTTGTTCCGCACATCGGCTACAAGAAGTCAGCAGCCATCGCTAAAGAAGCGCTTAAGACAGGCGAATCAGTTACTTCAATCATACTAAGAGACAATATTCTTGATCAAAAAGAAATAGATGAAATCTTCAACCCATTCCAATTAACTAAACCGGGAATTGCAGCGAGAGAATTATTGAAAGATAAGGGCGACTTTGAAGACGACGATAAATAAATAAAACAAAATAAAAAACTTATGGGGAGCAAATGCATTGTATTTTTGATGCAAATGCTCCCCATTTTTATCTGCAAATTTGTGTTATAATATAAGTAGAAAATAAATAAAGGAGCTAATTATGAACTGGATCAATGCATTTGAAATAATTTGTTACATAATAGTCGCAATATTTTTACTAGACGTGATTAAGAAAAAGATATGGAACGAGCTATACATGTTTATATCAGCGGCAATAGCGGGCTTTTCGCTTGAGCTACTTGCGGTGCGCTTAACGGACATCTATCACTACTCGAAGCTCTACTACATCATGATAGGCATAGAGCCATATCAATTCCCCTTCTTTGGCGGACTTATGTGGGGCGCAGTAGCCGTCTGTGCGTATAGACTTGCCAAGAAATTTAAACTCAGCCCAATAATGACGGCGCTTCTATCAGGCTTTTTTGTCGTGTCGATGGACCTCCTACTGGATGTAGCTGCGATAAGGCTTTCAGGTGGCTTTTGGGTTTGGGACGGTAGACCCATTAACTTAGTCATTGACCACCATACATTTATGTCCGTCATCTGGGTAAACTTCCTTGGCTATATGTTTGAAACGCCATCGATAATTTATTATTCACAAAAATATTGGCGCCGCAATGAAAAATCCATAAGCAAAAACGTAATTGCCGCCATAATCATAGGGCTTATGTCGGTCGCGACAGTTGGCGTTTTAAGCTTCATATCGCTTAAGCTAAACGAGTTAACAGACGAGTGGTTTTCCTTCGCCGCATTTATAGTTTTGTGGATATATATATTTATAAGGCTGATTAGAGAAATTGTTTTGAGGAGAAAAGAAGTAAAGATAAAACTAGACGATCCGGCACTGACAATATTTTGGTTCGCGCTATATCTTTACTGTTTAGCGGGTCTTGCGCACTTAGGCGTACTAAGCGCAAAGCCAATATACACTGCGCTTTGTGCACTACTATCTCTTGGCACAGTACTACTTACTTTAATTAATTTTGGTACTGATGATGAAGATTTTAGTAAGGAGCTTCAAGATGAAGAAAAATAATAAACTTAGCGCAATAATCTGCGCCATACTAGCGGCAGTTTTTTATGCGCTTAATACACCATTTTCAAAAGTTTTATTAAAAAATATTTCGCCGACATTCATGGCCGCCTTTCTTTATCTAGGAGCTGGCATAGGCGTTGGCATTATGTACCTATTTCAATACAAAAAAGAAGACAGCTCAATGCGCTTAAGTAGAGAAGACCTGCCATATACGATACTGATGGTTCTTTTAGACGTCATCGCACCCATACTTTTAATGATAGGCATATCCATAGGTTCATCAGCAAACGCATCGCTTTTAGGAAACTTCGAGATAGTTGCTACAAGTATCATCGCTCTAGTGTTTTTCAAAGAAGCAGTTTCGAAAAATCTATGGATAGCGATAGCCTTTATAACAGTTTCAAGTATAATACTTTCATTCGAGGGTGAAGGAGCATTTAAATTCTCCTATGGATCACTATTTGTAATACTTGCGACACTTTCGTGGGGACTTGAAAACAATTGCACGAGGAAAATTTCAAATAAATCAAGTTATGAGATAGTTACGATCAAAGGGATATGCTCAGGACTGTCGTCATTAATCATCTCATTCATCATCAGGGAGCAGTTGCCTGAATTTAGATACATCGCCTATGCACTTTTGCTTGGCTACGTGGCATATGGCCTAAGCATCTTTTTATACGTAAGAAGCCAAAGAGACTTAGGAGCCGCTAAGACCAGCGCCTACTATGCAATAGCTCCCTTTGTAGGAACCTTTCTATGCTTTTTGATTAACGGAGAAGCCTTGAGCGCTTCGTACTTCATTGGGCTCATCTTTATGATAGTGGGAACCGTCTTTGTAGTTATGGATACTTGCTTAATTAAACACACGCACTTGCATACACATACGATAAGACATACACATGACGGAAGCACTCATACACATGTATTTACACACGAGCATGAGCACAAACACTTTTTAGATGACGATGGCAGGAGCCACAACGCCTTTTTGAGCAGCGAAGAGCATATGAGGCTGCATAAAAATAATTTATAAATATTAAGAAATAATATAACATATAGAATATTTTAAATATGTTCTGGGTATATATACAATGGTGATGATATGAATAAAATAGATACAAAACAATATGTTGATGAATTTTATAAAAGGATAGCCGAGGACAATAAGGTTTCGGACGAGGAAAAGCAAAGAGCTGTTGCCTATTCACTCGGATACACGGACGAGGACATAGAGCTTGGCGGTGACTTGGGTCTTGGCTGCGGCAATCCCATTCAAAATGCTAAGCTAAAAGATGGCGAGTGGCTACTTGACCTTGGCTGCGGCAAAGGGGTCGACGTCTTTAAGGCGGCTCGTGAGATGCACGGCACAGGCAAGGCTGTGGGCATAGATAGGCTACCAGAGATGATTGAGCGTGCGAACTTCATTCGTGACAAGAGAGGCTTTGACAATGCGGACTTTTTAGTCTCGGACATTGATGATATCAATCTGCCTGACAATACCTTTGACGTCGTTATATCAAACTGCGTAATCAATCTCTTAGAAGACAAAGAAAAGGTTTATAGAGAGATATTCCGCGTGCTTAAGCCAGGCGGACGTGTTTCGATAAGTGACATCATTCAGATAAAAAAGCTTCCTGACGATATTCTAGCCGATCCTATCTTTCACGCGACATGAGTAGGGGGATCCATCACTTCAGAGGCTCTGAATAAGATTTTAGAAAAGGTCGGCTTTATGCCATACACAATTGTCGAAGAGGACTTGACAGAGGAGTACCTAAACAAGTGGGGACACGAAGGCCTTGACGAGTTTATCAAGCGTGGCAAGATACTCGCTATAAAGCCGTTTAATTAATTTAATAATTATGCTTATGGATGCTATTTAATAATGGCGTCCATTTATTTGCAAAAAAAAACACTATAACTTTAGCTAAATGACTTGACAATTAGTTTGCAAAGTGATACGATAGATGCAGTGAATAGTTTATTATATTAACCCTCCCTCAAGCTTTTTCTCCTTCGTTTGAGGGGGGGGCGTTTTATTTATTTATATCAATGGAGGTGAGGCTATGAAAGCAATTCTCAATACGTACAAACTAGTGCGTAAGCATGCTGGAGTCACATACATATTCATCTTAATCGAATCTTTGATCACGGCGCTTGTTAGTCCAGCGATAATTTACGCTACGGCTATGGCTGTCGACTCGATTCTTAACTATGTACATGGAGAACGTAATTTGCTCCCAGTTATTTTATTAATACTTTTATTTGCTTGGGGAGAAGTATCGAAGTTTATTAGAAACATCTTAGATATTAAGCTTGAGCAAAAACTTGAGCTCAATTTAAACACGGCTGTAATGAATAAGCTTGACAAAATATCTTTGGAAGAGATTGAAAAGTCTGCTTTTCAAGACAAGCTAAACAAGGTGAAGGACCGTCCTCACATGGCAGTCATTGAACTTTTTAACTCATCCATAGCCATAGCAGCTATTGTGGTGAAGGTAGTGGGTATTGCCTTTGTTTTCTTTACAATATCTACTTATCTTGGCTTTGCTTATATCATAAGCGCTGCTCTTGATGTATTTTTCAGCTTTAAGGCAGTTAATAATATGAACAAGATGTTTGAAAATACTTCGCATAATGAGCGTGAAATGGAAAATATTTTAAGAATACTTAAGGACAAGAACGCCATATACGAAATAAAAGTTTTTCAAATGAAGAACTTATTTCTTAAGAAGTTTAAAAAATATTCCGAAGCTGTTTTTGATGAAAGACTTAAGACGACTATTGCAAGTCAAAAATATCTTTTGCTTAGCTCTTTTATAAACATAATATGGATGGGCCTTGCAATACTTTTCGTGATATTAAAACTTATTCAAAGAGCAATAAGTGTCGGCTCACTTACTGCAGTTATCACATCTGCGTCGACTACATTGGATATGGCGGAGGACTTTGTATATGAAGCCTCTAGTGTAGCTAACTCTGGATACATCGCAGAAACACTTCTTTATATACTTGATTATGATGAGAAAGAAATCAAAGAGCAAATTGAAAGCGGCGACAAAATTGTTTTTGACAAATTAAGCTTTAAATATCCGCAAAGCGAAAATATTGTTTTAGATGATTTATCTCTAGAGATTGACAAAAACAAGGTTACTGCCATAGTTGGTGAAAACGGAGCTGGCAAGTCAACTATAATCAAGTTAATAGCTGGGCTTTATAAGCCAACGAGTGGTACTGTCAAGATCAACGGTACTGAGCCATATTATTTATCAACAAAAGAATTGGCAGATGAGCTTGCGATAGTCTACCAAGACTTTCAAAACTATGAACTTAGCATAAAGGATAATGTTTTACTTGGCGATGTTAAAGATATTTCAAGCGATTTAAGTTTAATGGAGCTTGATAAGTACGATGCCAATACCAACTTAGGTAAGCTTGAAGACGACGGCGTCTATTTATCTGGTGGCGAAAGCCAAAGGCTTGCCATAGCTAGAGCCATTTCAAAGTCTTCTGATTTTCTGATCTTTGATGAGCCAACTGCATCCATGGACCCAATGATGGAAGCGAAGATGTATGAGGGCATAATCAAAGTGCTTAAGATGCGTGGTGCAATCATCATTACACACAGACTTGTCTTATCTAAGCTTGCAGATGAGGTTCTAGTAATTGATAAGGGAAGGCTTATTGAACGAGGCAATCATGAAACACTTATGGAAAAGGGCGGCAAATATGCAAAGATGTTCACTGAGCAAGCGGCATGGTATAAGGAGGCAAAAAATGACTAAGGTAATTAAAAAAGTTTTTAGCGTAACACCAATCGCGAGCATATACGTCTTTATCTACCATATAATTTCTGGCTTCTTTGTCGCAGCAAAGCTATATGCCTCGATGCATATCATACAAAGCGGCTATGAATATATCAAAAACTTTTCTGATATAAACGTTTTTATTAAGTATGGCATCATGCTTTTAATTATCATAGCACTTGAAAGACTCCTTGAGTACCTATATGCGATAGCGATGAATGGCTATTTATTTGAAAAGACAGGTAGCTACTTAAATAGAGAGATGGCAGCAAAATTATCAAAGATAAACTTAATAAATTTTGAGGATAGAGATTTTTTAACTATAGAAGAAAGAGCGGCGAGTGCAGTTGATGACGAAAGGCTAAGTAATTCAGTAAGGTTACTTGCCATGGCACTAGGTCAAGGACTTGAAGTCATCTTGATACTTGCAACGCTTTGGACTTACAGCCCATATTTAGTCGCACTAGCAGCTTTAACAGTAGTCCCATACTTAATCACAAGACTTATACGTGGCAAAGCCTTTTATGATTTAAAAAGCATAGAAGCCTTTGACGAGAGAAAACTAAATTATTTCTATAGCATTTTTACAGATACTAAGACAAATAGAGAGATAAAATCGTATAATAGCTCGGAGTTTTTCTTGAGTAAATATAAAAGCGTTTTTAAAGATACTAGCAAAAAATATTTTGACGAGAGACTAAAAGATGCTAAGTCACTACTTTTCTGCGACATACTAAGCGTCATAGCCTTCTCCATCGCCATAGTCATAACGATAAAACTTGCCTTTGATGGCAAGATACTCATTGGCATGATGGGTGCTGCACTTATGGCTTATCAAAATATGCAAAAATCAAGTAAAGAGATGATAGTCACTGTCGGCAATTTACCGAGAAATATTTCCTTCGCAAGCGATTACTTTACTTTTATGGACAGCAGTGAAGAGAAAAAAGCTTATGATGTAAATTTTGGCAAAATCTATGTCAATGGACTTTCATTTACTTATCCAAAAACTGATAATGGTCTTCACGAGATAAGTCTAAGTATAGATGAAGGCGAGAGCGTGGCAATAGTTGGCTATAATGGCTCAGGCAAGACTACATTTACAAAGGCTTTGACAGGCGTTTACGATGCCATGGGCGAAATATCTTTTACTAGAGTAAATATAAAGGGACGAGGATTAAGTTTTGATGATTACACTATAGTTCCTCAAGAAAGGACTGAGACTAATTTAAGCATAGCTGAGCATATAGCCTCACAAGAGACTTATGACGAGGCAAAGCTAAAGTCACTACTTGATTACGTTGGCTTAGATAAATTATATAAAGAGCATTCACTTGATACAAGGCTTGGCAAGGACTTTGACGGAGTAGAGCTATCGGGCGGCGAAAGACAAAGGCTTGATATAGCGAGGTCCATGTATAAGGATTCAAAGCTTATCATACTTGATGAGGCAACATCGGCTCTTGACCCGATGCAAGAGAGCGAGATCCTAAAGAAGTTCCTTGACATATCAAAGGGAAGGACATCCATCATCGTTACGCATAGACTTGGTATATGCAAGAGTGTTGATAAGATTGTAGTCTTTAAAGATGGCAATGTAGATGGCATTGGTACGCATGATGAGCTATTAGCAAAGTCTCCATACTACAGAGAGATGTATGAAGCGCAAGCAAAATTTTATAAGTAAATATATTGACAAGACTGTAACTAAGATATTAAATAATATTAAAATTAATAATGGGAGTATGATATGAAGGAAAAGCATATAAATAATGATAGCAGTGAAAAAAAGCCATTAATATATGAAGACTTAAGTGAAGAAAAATTTGACAATGAGATAATGAAGGGACTTGACGATTTTGATAATGGCAGGACATATACCACTGAAGAGGTCAAGAAAGAGCTTGATAAAATTTTATAAGTAATAAATTAATCAAAGACCATATATAAACGGTCTTTGATTTTTTTGTCTCTTTATGCTATAATTATGGGAAGAGGAGTTGATAAGATGGAAAAATATTATTTAAGTACACCAATTTATTATCCAAGTGGTTACTTACACATAGGAAACACGTATACGACTATAGTTGCGGACATGCTTAAGAGGTACAAAGAGCTTCAAGGCATGGATGTATATTTTGTTACAGGCTCCGATGAACACGGCGAGAAAATCCAAAAGAACGCTGAAAAGGCTGGCGTTACTCCATTGGAATTCGTTACAAAGATTAATGAACAAATATATAAGCTATGGGACTTACTTGACATTAGATATGATAAGTATATAAGAACTTCTGATAAGTCTCACGATGAGATGGTTAAGAAGATATTTACAAGGCTTTACGAGCAAGGCGACATCTACAAGGGCGAGTATGAAGGACTTTACTGCACTCCATGCGAGTCTTTCTGGACTGAGTCACAACTTGTTGATGGCAAGTGCCCTGACTGCGGTAGGGAAGTGCATCCGGCTCATGAAGAAGCGTATTTCTTCAGATTAAGTAATTACAAGGACAGACTTTTGAAATATTATGAAGAGCATCCAGAATTTATTGAACCAGAGTCTAAAAAGACTGAGATGATCAATAACTTCTTCAAGGACGGTCTTCAAGACCTATGCGTTTCAAGAACATCCTTCGACTGGGGCGTTCAAGTGCCATTCGATCCAAAACATGTTGTTTACGTATGGATAGACGCTTTGTCGTCATACATTGACGCGGCAGGATATTTACAAGACGATGAAAAATTCGAAAAGCTTTGGCCAGCTGATATTCACCTAGTTGGTAAGGACATTTTGCGTTTTCACGTAATTATTTGGCCAGCTTTGTTAATGGCTCTGGACCTTCCACTACCTAAGAAAGTCTTTGCTCATGGCTGGATACTTTTTGAAAGTGACAAGATGAGTAAGAGCAAGGGTAATGTCATCTACCCTGAGCCAATAGTTAAGCTATATGGAAGAGATGCGCTTAAGTACTACGTTTTAAGAGAGTTTAATTTTGGTAGCGATGGAAACTTCCAAAGCAAAAAGTTTATGGAAAGAGTAAACTCTGACCTTGCAAATGACCTTGGTAACTTGGTTTCAAGAACTATTGCCATGGCAGAAAAGTACTTTGGCGGCACTGTTAATAAAAAGGCATCTGATGACACAATTGATAAAGACTTAATCGATGTGGCACTAACAAGAAAGGCAGTTCTTGATGAAAAGATGGAACATCTTAACCTATCTGTAGCCATAGATGAAGTATTTAAGCTAATTAGAAGGTCCAATAAGTACATCGACGAAACATGCCCATGGACTCTTAACGATGATGAACACAAGGAAAGACTTGAAACTATCATATATAATTTACTTGAAGCATTAAGAATTTCATCTGTTTTACTAAGCCCATTCATCCCTGATACTGCAAAGAAGATTAGGGAAGCACTTGGTTTAGGTGAAGAAATGAAATATGAAGAATGCGATGAATTTGGTCTAGTTGACAAATACACTGTCAAGAAGATAGATACACTATTCCCAAGACTTGACGTTGATAAAGAAGTAGAAAGACTACTCACAGAAAACGCAAATTTAATTAAGTCGAGAGAAGAAAAAGATGGCAAGGCAAAGGCAGAGGACGCTGATGCTAAGCCAGCTATAGAATATGATGACTTTGCTAAGCTTGATTTAAGACTAGGTGAAGTAATTGACTCAAAAGAACATCCTGAAGCTGATAAACTTTTGATTAACACTATCAAGATTGGCGACGAGACAAGAACTATTGTCAGCGGCATCAAAAAATGGTACAAACCAGAGGACATCATAGGTAAGAAGGTTGTCGTTGTATGTAATTTAAAGCCTAGAAAGCTTAGAGGCGTTGAATCTCAAGGCATGATACTTGCTTGTGAAAACGGCGATGACCTATCACTAGTAACAGCTCTTGAAGATATGCCATCGGGCTCAGTGATTGCGTAATGATATTCGTTGATTCACACGCTCATCTTGATGATGAGGCCTTTGATGAGGACAGAGACGAAGTCATAGCCGATATATTATCGGGCGGAAACTATTTTTTCAATATAGCATCTGACCTTAAGACTAGCTACTCGAGCTATGAACTTGCCAAAAAATATGATCACGTCTACGCAGTAGTAGGTGTGCATCCGCATGAGGCAAAGGATTACACAGCTGAAACGCGTGAGGCACTTAAAGAGCTATTAAAAAAGAATAAGGTTATGGCAATAGGCGAGATTGGTCTTGACTATCACTACGATTTTTCGCCAAGAGATGTGCAAAGAAAAGTCTTTATTGATCAGATAGATTTAGCTAGGGAAATGGATGTGCCCATCGTTATTCACACGCGTGAGGCGATGGAAGAAACTTATGAAATACTTGAAAAATACGCTCAAGGCATGAAGGTTTTAATCCACTGCTATACAGGGTCCATAGAGATGGCGAGGAAATTTTTAAAATTAGGCTACAAACTAGCTTTAGGCGGAGCACTAACTTTTAAAAACGCAAAAAATACGGTCGATGTAGCAAAAGAGGTAGCTCTAGAAGATTTGCTTATAGAGACAGACTCACCATATATGACGCCGGTGCCTTATAGAGGCAAGAGAAATGACCCGAGAAAAGTCATTTTGGTTGCAGAAAAACTTGCTGAGATCAAGGGTATTAGCGTAGATGAAGTGCTAGAAGCTACAAAGAAGAACGCATTTGAATTTTTTGGAGTGAAAAATGATTAAAGAACTCATAGTTGTCGAGGGCATGGACGACATCGCTCAGATCAAAAACGCTGTTGATGCCGACATCGTCGCGACACATGGCTATAAAATAAAAAAGACGCTCTTCGATGAGCTAAGAAAAGCTGTTAAAACGAGGGGAGTAATTGTCTTTACCGACCCTGATTACGCTGGCAAAATGATTAGACGCACGATAAATGAAAATGTTAAGGGCTGTAAAAATGCTTATCTAAAGCAGTCAGATGCGATTAAGAAAGATGATATAGGCGTTGAAAATGCTTCGAAAGAGGCAATTATAGATGCCTTAATGAACGCAAGAGCTTCAACTGAGGAGAGGACTGTACTATATACAACGAAAGATTTGTATGAGACAGGTCTATTAGGCACGGACGGCTCTAAGGAGAGACGCGAAAAACTTGCGAGCCTACTAAAAATTTCGAATTCAAATGCAAAAAAGATGCTCGATGCACTAAACTATTATCAAATTTCGAGAGAAGACTTTGAGGAGGCTATGAAAAAAATTGACTGAAAAGGGTTTATATAGCATAGCAAGACTCAAGGAGCTGCAAGAGGACTTTGGCTTTGAATTTAAAAAAGCGCTTGGACAAAACTTTTTGATTGACGGCAATATAATTAGGAAGATTGCTGAAGAAAGCGGCATTACAAAGGATAGTACTGTGATGGAGATAGGTCCCGGCATAGGCACCTTGACCGAGGAGCTCGCAAAGCATGCGAAAAAGGTTATAGCCTTTGAACTTGATGAATCACTTAGAGAGATACACAAGGAGACACTTGGCGAGCATGGGAATGTAGAAGTCATTTACAAAGACTTTATGGACGCGAGCGTGGATGAGATCAAGGCATTGACAGGCGGTCCGTTTAAAGTATGCGCCAATCTGCCATACTATGTGACGACACCCATATTAACATTCTTGCTTGAATCAAAACTTGATATAGATTCAATCACGGTTATGGTGCAAAAAGAAGTCGCTCAAAGGATAGTCGCAGATGAAAAATCAAAGGACTACGGAAGCATATCAGTCTTTACACGGGCCTATGGCGATGCGCGCATAGCGTTTAATGTGTCAAAGGACTGCTTCTACCCGAAGCCAAAAGTTGATTCAGCAGTACTATATATAGAAAAAAAGAAAAAAGATTTGGCAAACGAAGAGCTATTCTTAAAGATAATTAGAGCAGCTTTTATGAAGAGAAGAAAAACACTTGCGAACGCTTTATTTAATAGCGAAGTGGGTATAAATAAAAAGGATACAGTGGCAGCACTAAAGGCCATTGGCAAAGGTGAAAATGCAAGGGCAGAGGAGCTAAGCTTTGATGACTTTGTAAGCATAACGAGAGACTTGGAGGGAGATTATGGAAAATAGAGAATTAAGTCAAGAGGACTTAGACGCAATAAAAAACGATGTCATCGACTATAAGATAGTTGAGAAATTTGCAGACATTATGAAAGCGCTTAGCGAGCCTTCAAGAATACAAATAATACACGCGCTAAGCTTAAGCGAGATGTGCGTTACAGACCTTTCATACGCGCTAAACATGACACAGCCACTTGTTAGTCACCACTTAAGGATATTAAGAAACCTTGGCCTAGTTAAGTACGAGAGAGATGGCAAGGCACTGATATACTCACTTGATGATGAGCACGTTTTGATGCTGTATAAACAAGGCTTGGAGCACGCAAAAGAAAAAGTTCAATAGATATATTATCTGTCACTATTTGGTGGCAGATTTTTTTGTCTATAAAGATATAATTTATCTTTTGTAGACAATTATGACTTATTTATACTTAAAAATTAAATAATCTCTTGAATTATATAGTGAATTGTTTTATAATTGATTTATCACAATAAACAAGAGGAGGACTTATTATGAAAAAGAAAATTTCATTACTATTAGCAATGCTCATGCTAATAACATTCATGCCAAGCGCATTGGCTAAGCCTAGGACGGTTGATGCAATCAAAAATACTAAAAAGATTATTCTTGATGGTGAGGAGGTTATGGTTGGCTCATATACTGTAGAGCGTTATAACTACCTAAAACTAAGAGATGTAGCGGCTCTGTTAAATGGAAAAAACTGTCAATTCAGTGTAGGATACGACAAAGAGAAAGAGCTCGTAATGATATATCTTGACAATAGCTACACTAAATTAGAAGGAGATTTAGTGGCTATTAAAAATGCAAAGGCAAAAGCATTTGTCGAGTCAAAGAAAATCCTTGTTAATGGCGAAGAAAAAGAACTTAAAACAGCCGTTATAGATAGGTATAACTACATTCAGCTTAGGGACTTAGCTTCTTTAATAGGTCTTGGCGTTGACTATGATGCCAAAACTGAAACCATAATTTTAAATAGTAGTGGCGAAATAGAAAGTAATGAAGCAAATAAAGATATTAAAGACGGCAAAGACAATAAAGATAGCAAAGATAATAAAGATAGCAAAGATAATAAAGATAGCAAAGATAATAAAGATAGTAAAGATAGTAAGATTAGTGATGAAGATGAATTGGCTGGTATTATTAAATACCGTGAAGCTCTTATTAAAGATGATGCAAAGCTTTGCGAAGAAGCGATGCAGCTAGCACTTGGCTGGGACGAGCTTCATGACTATGCTAATTACTTCCACGGATTAAGCAATAAGGCTTGGAAGCATTCTAAAACGCTTGGCTTTGACTTAGCTTCTGATTATAAAGAAATCAAAAAGAGTATAGAAAATACTGGCTCACATGAGCGTACAAGATATGAGTTTATATACGATCAGGGAGCAAGTCTTGTATTGTCACTATTTAGAGAGCTGCCTGTAAATGGAGATGACACTTACGCTGGAAACAATCTTGGCGTAGATGTTGAACTTAGCAGGTCTTATACAGAAGATTCATATAAAAAATTAGATGCAAAAGCGAGAAATTATTTTGACAGAGCTCTTTCTATAAGCAATGACTTCGTTAGATGCGATGGACAAGCTCTATATAATAGGGCGTTTTATGATAAGGCATATAATTTATCAAGTAATCAATATGGCTTAGAAGAAAAAACTTGTAAATATTATGTTGATGAAGAGCTTAAGTTTATTAAGCAATTTAATTTTAATGCTAATAATGTAGGTAAAAAGATTTTTAAAATAAATTTGACTGACCTTGACGATACAGAATATCAAGTAATATACAGAGACAATGCTTCCAAAGTTTCTTATGTAGGTGTTTGGTCAGTAAGTGATCGCGGCGAGTCTTATCATAGTGTAGCCATTACAAAAGAATTTAATTAGTTTAGTTAAAGGAGGGCAATTAGCTCTCCTTTTTCATCTCTCACAAACTGTTACTCTTTTGTTACTCTTTTGTTACTCTTTCTTTACTAAATATCTGATATACTATAGTAAAGATAGTAATTACTGTCTACACAAGGGGAGGTGAAAGTATGAAGAAGTCACTAGCCATTGTCATGACTGTATTGCTTCTACTAAGCGCAGTTATTAGCCCAGCTAATGCAGCAAGCATGAAGCATCACCACGACGGTGCCAACTATGATGTCCTAGTTAAGTCTATTACTAATCAAAAGAGAGGTCTTAATTATGAAGTAATGGGACCTATGCCAGGCGGTGAAACAAAAACTGTAGTAGTAAGTTTAGCAGTTCCTTTTGGAGCTCACTATAACAACACATACTATTATGAAGATGAATTTTACGCTGGAACACTTAGAGTTGCAAGAACATCTGTAGTAACTTATGCAGACGGAACTAAGGATACTTTAGTTACTTACGCTGGAGAGGTTAAAAGAAACAAGTAAATATTGATTCGTACGAAGAAGGGGTGGCTCGTTGCCACTCTTTCTTTTTTATAAAAGCCTATCTACTATACTTATTATATAGATTGTTTTATATGTGCTTATCTTCTTGCATTTTGCCATTCATAGTGATATAATCATATTGATACTGTTTAAGGGAAGTTTAAAAAACGCAGTCGCCGCTGCCGTGGGCGCACACTGAGTAAACACTTATGTCACTGTTATTCGTTTAATAATGGGAAGGCGTTTACAAGGGCTTAAAGCGCTAGCCGGAAAACCTTACTCTATCAAGAAATACCTTCGGCAAAGAGAGGTTCTTTTCTAAATCAATCTGATTTTTAAAAGGAGTCTTTGCGTAGGAAAATAAAAGGAGGAATAATTTATGAGGAAGAAAAATTTCATTCTCATGGGTCTTTCGCTAATTTTATTATCCGCAGACGCTTACGCAATGCACATCATGGAAGGTTACCTTCCTAAAGAGTGGTGCATAATCTGGGGACTAATATCACTACCATTTATCATACTTGGTATTAGAAAAATTGCAAAAGGCTCTGATTCAAACGAAAAGAAGGTTCTACTTGCACTTGCAGGTGGCTTTATCTTCGTATTATCTGCTATGAAGATCCCTTCAGTAGTAGGTAGTTGCTCACACCCAACAGGTACTGGTCTAGGTGCTATACTATTTGGACCACTTCAAACATCTGTTTTAGGTTTAATTGTTTTACTATTCCAAGCATTGTTATTAGCTCACGGTGGTCTAACTACTTTAGGTGCTAATACTTTCTCTATGGCCATAGCTGGACCTTTCTTAGCTTTTGCCATCTATCAATTATTGAAAAAGAAAAACAGAAGCGTAGCAGTATTTTTAGCAGCAACACTTGGTGACTTATTCACTTACGTTATCACTGCGACTCAACTTGCTATAGTTTATCACGAAGGCATAGGCTTTGGCGCGGCTCTAGGCAAGTTCTTATCGATATTTGCTGTTACTCAAGTACCTATCGCTATAGTTGAAGGTCTATTAACTGTTGTTGTTGTTAACCTTATGGTTAGATACAAAGGTGAGGGGGTACTTACAAATGAAGGAATCTAAAAAGACTAACTGGATATTAATTATCCTAGCGATTTTATTAGTTGTTACGCCATTAATCTTTGTTCAAGGGGAATATGGTGGATCTGATGACGCAGCAAGCGAACAAATTGAAGCCTTAAACCCAGACTATGAACCATGGTTTGAATCCCTTTGGGAACCACCATCGGGCGAAGTTGAATCCTTGTTATTTGGCCTTCAAGCAGCTATCGGTGCTGGAGCTATAGGCTACATCATTGGCAGCTGGAAGGGCGCTGCAAGCAAAAAAGAAAGCAAATAAAGGAGCTAAAAAAGATTGCTACTCATTGATCAGTTTGCCTATACGAACGGCTTAAGGCATGTTAAGGCGGGATACAAATTTTTATTCACCTTACTTATGCTTGTTTTGGCCATAGGACTAGACAATATATACGTAAATTTATCCATATTTTTATTAATAATAATTTTGGAGCTCACATGTGCAAAGTTTAAATTGAGAAACGTCATATCATTTATCAAAGTTCCGCTTATATTTATTTTATTAGGAACGATATTTTTGGTTATAGGTTTTTCAAAGGAAAATCATTTTTCCTACTCGATAAAGATTTTTGGCGGCTACTTTGGAGTGATTGAGGGGCAAGAGATGCTATTTCTCAGAGTTTTCATGAGATCTCTTGCGGCGACCTCTTCGGTCATCTTCCTAAGTGTAACGACACCCATGGTCGACATCATAAAAGTTTTTAAGGCCATGCATCTACCAAATGTCTTTATAGAGCTGTTTATGCTGATTTATCGCTTCATCTTCATCATCATAGAAGAGGCTCAAACCAATATCAATTCGCTTGAGATAAAGTTTGGCTTTATCAATACGAAGACCTCATTTAAATCAATTAAGATTTTTATTGAGAACATGGTTTTGGGGATAATGAAAAGAAATGAAGAGATGATAAATGCACTAAATATCAAGCTTTACAACGGAGAGTTCCCAGTTAGGTGATTATATGTTAGAAGTTAAAAATTTAGAATATACTTATGAAAGTGGAAAAAAAGTTTTGGACGGGATAAGTCTTTCGACTAAGAACGGCGCCATCACCATGATTATAGGTGAGAATGGTGCGGGAAAGACTACTTTATTCAAAAACATCCTTGGTCTACTTAAAAAGGACAAAGGAGAGATAGTTGTTGATGGTGAAGAGCTTCGCTACGACAAGAAAAGTCTTTTGAATTACAGAAAAAACGTTACTATGGTCTTTCAAGACCCGGACAATCAAATCTTTTACTCGAATGTTTTTGATGACACTGCTTTTACGCTTAGAAATCTTGGCTTTGACGAAGATACTGTCAAGGAAAGGGTTGACAAGGCTTTAAAGAGTGCTAATGCATACGAACTAAAGGATATGCCTGTTCACTTCTTAAGTTACGGACAAAAAAAGAGGGTTGCCATCGCTTCAGCCATCGCTTTGGGTGCTCACTACATCCTTATGGATGAGCCAACTGCTGGACTTGACCCGGTTTCCATTGGCATACTTAAAAAGACTATTGCGGGTATTGCCAAAGATAGTTCGCTTTTAATATCTACTCACGATATGGAATTTTGCTATGAAATGGCAGACTACATCTATGTAGTTAAAGACGCTAAGATTATCAAAGAAGGCACTAAGTATGAGATTTTCAAGGATGAGGATGTCATCAAGCGTGCTAATCAAGAGCTGCCTATGTGCGTTAGAGTTGCTAATGCTTTGGGCGTTGACTTTTTTGATAATAATGATCAAATGATAGAGGAGTTAAAGAATTATGCTAAGCATAGCTCTTAATATAAAGGATAGACCTGTTACCATAATTGGTGGCGGGTCTGTCGCTTTAAGAAAGTTTAATACATTAGTAAATGAAGGCGCTTTAATAACTGTTCTTGCTAAGGACTTTGTAGATGGCTTTGTTGGCAAAAATATAAAGCTAATCAAGGACGCTTACAAAAAAGAGTACATAGAAGGAGCCTTTTTACTATACATCGCAACGGGTGACGAAGAGGTCAATAGAAGGGCTGAGGCTGATGCAAAGGAGCTTGGTATCTTGTTTAACAGATGTGACAAAAGCGATGAATCGGATTTTATTTCCATAAACATGAAAAAGATTGGCGGCATCGACGTCTCCATATCTACAGGAGGAAGGCTTCCAGACTTGAACAAAACTATCATGGATGATTTAAAAAACTATGAGGCTTATGACGATGAATACTTAGATTTAGCATCTAGGCTTAGATCGTACTACATCCATTACCATAAACAAGATGAAATAAAAAAGATAAAGACTTATACTAAGGAAGAAATTTTAAATTACATAAAGGAGTTTGAAGACTTTGAAATTAAGGGTAGGAACGAGGACGAGTAGGCTTGCTTTGAAGCAAGTTGAACTTGTTTTTAGTAAACTTAAAGAATTTTATGATATTGATTACGAAGTAGTTGGCATAAATACGCTTGGCGACATCGATAAGAAGACCTCAATTAGTCAAATGGGCGGCAAAGGTGTCTTCGTTAGAGCGATTGAAGAGGCTCTTAAGGACGGCAGGATTGATATCGCTGTTCACTCCTTAAAGGACATGACGTCTGAGATTGAAGATGGTCTTGAGATTATCTACTTTGGTGATAGGGCTAGGCGCAATGACATCGTTGTTCTAAATGAAAAACACAAGGGTAAGACTGAGCTTGAAAGCGGGATGAGAGTTGCAACTGGCTCGCTTCGTAGGAAGTTCTTACTAGCTATGGATGAAAAAGATTATGAGATAGCCGAGATACGCGGCAATATCGAGTCAAGGATAGCAAAGCTTGATATAGAGGGCTTCGACGCCATAATACTATCAAGAGCGGCCATAGACAGACTTGACTTAGCTGATGGACTTTGTGGACGCATCATAGACTTGGACGAAGAAGCATTCTTGCCATCGCCATGTCAAGGGGTTATAGCACTTGAAGTTAATAAAGAAAATCATGAGCTTAAAGAGATGCTTAAGTCAATACAAGATGAAAAAACCGATTACGAAGTCGGCATAGAACGAGCATTTTTAGCTGAGTCAGGCGCTTCATGTAACAAGCCACTCGGCATTCACGTAGTGAGTGAAGCTAATAAGGCGCACGTTAAAGCCTTTATGGCCTCGGATGACCTAAAGAGATATAGATTTATAAATTTTGATACGGATAAAGAAAATTATTTAGCTGATGTAAAGAAAAACACTGAAGTGATTAAAGGAGATATAGATGTCTAAAGTATATTTAGTAGGAGCGGGCCCTGGTGATGAGGGCCTAATTACTGTCAAAGGTTTAAGGCTGATACAAAGGGCCGACTATATAATTTATGACAGGCTCATCAATTACAATTTACTCAATGAAAAAAAGGCAGATGCGAAGATTTTTTACGTGGGCAAAGAGGGTATGAAGTCCTCATGGAAGCAAGAAGCAATCAATGATTTGCTACTTAAGTGCGCGAGCGATGAGGGTAAGATCACAGTTAGACTAAAGGGAGGCGATCCGCTTGTCTTTGGCCGCGGCTCTGAAGAAGCACTTTACTTAAAGGAGCACGGAATTAAATCAGAGATAGTTCCTGGCATCTCATCATCAATTGGCGGCCTTATCTATGCGGGCATACCAACGACTCACAGAGAAACGTCGAGGAGCTTCCACGTCTTTACCGGCCACACAATGGATGGCCCAGCCGAGCTTGACTGGGTAACCCTCGCTCATATGGAGGGAACTCTAATCTTTCTTATGGCGATGAGCAATATCGAGACCATAGCTGATAAACTTATCGCGGCAGGCAAAGATCCAAATACAAAGGCAGCCTTCATATACAAGGCGAGTAGAGCGGATCAAAGGTCCTTCACTACTACACTTAAGGACGCTTACGAATGCAAAACTATTAACAATATCAAAAACCCATCGGTTTTTGTCGTTGGTGACGTAGTTCAATTTGCACCTGAGATAGACTTTTTCGGAGATAGGCCTCTTAAGGATAGGTCCTTTATTTTGCTTAGAAAAAAAGAATTCAATCAAGACTTTAAAGATTTTCTAATCGATAATAAGGCAGAATTTTTAGAGCTAGAGACTATTAAGTATACGCCCATCCATGACCATGGTTTTGATGAGGCGCTAAAAAATATCGAAGCTTATAAATATTTAATATTAACAAGCCGAAACGCAGTAGAATTCTTCTTCAAGAGGGCGCTTGAGCTTGGTATAGACTTTAGAAGATTTGCAAATATTAAGATAGCCTCAATCGGTCAAAAGACTATGAAGGACATAGAGACTTACGGCTTTAAAGCAGATTACGTTTCTGAAAAATATACATCAGATGAAATGATTAAGAATATCACATCAAAGTTCGAAAAGGGCGCTAAGGTGCTTTACCCGCACTCAGACAAGGCGAAGGGCAATATTAGAGCAGCACTTGAGGCTTACGATGTGGATGCCTTTGAAATATACAAAAACAGCGACGAAGCTTATGAGAAGATGTATTTAGAAGATAGGGTTTATGACATATTCTTCTTCTCATCATCGGAGGCCATTAGCTTCAATAAATTTTATCCAGAGCTAATGTCAAAGGCAAGGATATACTCAATCGGGCCATACACTACAAAGAGCATAGAGGCCATGGGCTACAAAGTCTACAAAGAGGCCAAGGTGCATGACTCAGAAGGTATGATAGATTTAGTAAAAGAGGAGATTAATTATGAAAAATAGAATGAGAAGACTTAGATTAAACGCAAATATCAGAGAAATGTTTGCTGAAACATCACTAAGAAAAGAAGATCTTATCTATCCACTCTTTGTGAAAGATGGGGTAAATGAGGTCGAAGAGATAAAGAGCCTAAAAGGACAAAAGCAATACACTGTCGATAGGCTTGACGAAGTAATCAAAGAGTTAAAGGACTTAGGTATACGCTCAGTGATTTTATTTGGCGTGCCTGATCATAAGGACGCGTGCGGCTCAGGCGCTTATGCAAAGGACGGCGTCGTTCAAAGAGCTATCAGAAAGATCAAAGAGATAGACAAGGACTTCATCGTTATAGGTGACGTCTGCATGTGCGAGTACACTGATCACGGTCACTGCGGCATACTTCATGGTGATTATGTTGATAACGACGAAACCGTTTCCTATTTACAAAAGATAGCCGTGTCAATGGTAGAAGCAGGAGTAGATATAGTCGCTCCATCTGATATGATGGACGGACGTGTAGCAAAGATTAGAGAAGCGCTTGATGAGGCTGGATACATAAACGTATCAATTATGAGCTACGCATCGAAATTCGCTTCAAACTACTACGGTCCATTCAGAGACGCAGCTGGTAGCGCACCAAGCTTTGGCGACAGAAAGCAATATCAAATGGATTACAGAAACAAAAAAGAAGCGCTTAGAGAAATACTTTCAGATGTAGATGAAGGCGCCGACATGCTTATAGTTAAGCCAGCTATGGCATATGGCGATATAATGAAGCTAGCATCAGAAGAAACAAATTTACCTATAGTCGCTTACTCAGTTAGTGGTGAGTACGCTATGCTTTATGACGCCGTGGCAAACGGCCTTGTCAAAGAAGATATAATTATGGAGACAATGCTATCATTCAAAAGAGCAGGAGCAAATTTAATCATCACATACTTTGCTAAGTACTTAGCGGAAAGATTATAATGGCGAAAAAGTATTACGCGGTTAAGGCAGGGCGCGAAACTGGAATCTTCGAGACATGGGACGAAGCGAAAGAGCAGGTTCATGGCTTTAAGAACGCAATTTATAAATCATTTAAAACTATGGAAGAGGCAGAAAATTACATGGAGGGTGCTGAGCCCGAGACAAGTCACGAGCTTGATGGCAAGCTCCTTGCTTATGTCGATGGCAGCTTTAGTAATATCTTAAAAAAATATTCGGCGGCAGCCATCTTCGTAAAGGACGGCGAAGTTATTCACAAGGCCTCGGTGGCTTATGACGATAAGGATCACTTGGCGATTCGTAACGTTGCCGGCGAGATAAAGGCGTCTATGCTCGCTATTAACTACGCAATTGACGAGGGCTACGACGAGATCCACATCTACTACGACTACGAAGGCATTCGCAGCTGGGCGATGGGCTACTGGAAGACTAATAAGGACGCGACTAAGGCTTATAAAAAATTTTTTGATGAGAAAAAAGATAAAGTAGAGGTCCATTTCCATAAGGTAGAAGCGCATACTGGTGACAAATACAACGAGATGGCAGATAAACTTGCCAAGGAAGCTCTTGTAAAAAGCTCTTGACATTTATATGTCCATAGTATATAATAAAGGCACTTGAATGACAAAGAAAATATTATAGGAAGGTGAAGAAATGGATTTCGCACAAAAATTAAAAAGATTAAGAGAAAAGGAAGGCATGACACAAACTGATCTTGCCGAAGAACTAGGTCTATCACTTAAGACTATTTCAAGATATGAAGTCAATGGTATGAGACCTCGTAGTAGAAAAATTTATAACCAAATGGCTAATATATTTAGAGTTGACGCATCATACCTTTTGGTTGATGATGACGACTACAAGGTTCCAGTTGAGGACCAAAACTATGACATGCTTGTAAATGGCATGCTAGGCCTATTCGCAGGTGGAACACTTAGCGATGAAGACAAAAAGGCTGTAGTTGAAGCAATCACAGATGCTTACTACAAATCAAAATATCAAGGCAATAATAATAAGGAAAGTAAAAATTAGTGAGCGAAAAATATTTAGATGATGCACTTGCATTGATTGAGGAGCACGGAACTAATGATCCTTACGAGATACTTGAAAACCTCGGCGTAGTAGTCATACCCATAAACATAGGTGCGGCTTTTCTAGGCATGTTTAGGATTTTGGATGGCATTAGCTACGTGATCTACAATACTCATGCGGATGAGAACGTGATTACACAGGTCTTGGCGCATGAGCTAGGTCACTACCTTTATCACAAGGATTATGCAAGTGAGGCGGAGCTGGCAGATTTTGGTCTTTCACAAGAGTCTTCAATAATCGAAGCCCAGGCCAATACCTTTGCGGCGCATCTACTTATTGACGAAGACGAAGTTTTAAACACTATAGAGGAAGGCATGAGCTACATGGAGCTCGCTCAAAGACTGATGGTTGACGAGAACCTCCTTCTTTATAAGCTTAAGTCTATGAAGAAGAGGGGACTGAATATCAATTTGGGCGAAGTTCCTAGGAGCCAGTTCTTTCAAAATCTAGCAGAGCAAGCTAAAAAATACGAAACAGACTAGTGGAGGATACTATGAAAAAGAAAATATTAAGCGCAGTGGCATTACTTGTCCTAGCAAGCTTATTTTTATTTGCGTGCGATGGAGCTAAGGATGCTGCTAAATTTACTATAAAGGATCATTACACAACAGCAGGAACTAATGGCGTATTAACGTCTTATGATATCGATGGCAAAGAATATGTCATCTTCGATCAATTCTTAGAGCTACTTAACCCAACAATACATAGAGTGGGCAATGTTTATGAGATGGTTGACGGCGTTCCTATGCCAAAGAAGAGTGAAGATGGCTTCTATTATCTTGACGATGGCATGCTATATAGCACAGAAAAGCCTATAGAAGCACTTAGACTTGACAGCGAAACTTATGATAAGATGGAAGACGTTAAGTTCCCTATATATTATAAGGACGATGTCATCGCTCTTGATGAGGGAGTAAAGAAAGTTAATGATACAGTTTTCTATCCACTAGAACATCTAGCAGAAGTATTTGGCTTTAAGGCTGAAAATGGCGAATTTGTTTTTGCAGAAAAAGATGAAGATGAATTAGAAGTTCTTAATCAAAAGGACTACGACTGGTATATTGACCAAAAAGAAACAGGTCAATACGCTGATAATAACTGCGGACCAAGCTGCGCTGTAATGAGCTTGTATTTCCAAAAGGGATATGACAAGGCGATCACAGCTGAAACTGCTAGAAACACTCGCGTTAATGATGGTGGCTGGTGGTTCACATCAGACGTTAGTGACTTCTTAAGTGATTCTGGAGTTGAGCACAAAATGAAGTTCTACAAGAACCCAGATAGCTTATTGGCACCGCTTAGAGAAGGCAAGATCTGTATCATCTGTATCGATTCATCGACACTTCGTTATAATCCAGATAACAATTCTCGCTTTAACAAGTACTACACAGGTGGCGGCGGTCACTTCATCATTGTCAATGGATATAAAGTAGTTGACGGAAGACTTTATTATATAGTAAACGACCCTAACTCTTGGGGCATGAAGTATGCTGACGGCACTTACATGGGTAAGGACAGATACTACGATGCCATCGACATAGACAAGACAGTTAGAGATTGGTCAAGAGAGTATTACATTGTAGATAATAATTAGTAATAATAGACGGCTTAGGTCGTCTATTTTTTTGTCTAAAAAAGGAGCGAGATAGAAGTGGATATACTTGATAAACTTAAAAATAGAGAAGAGGTATATTATCCTATAGAAAGAAATAGAAATATGGACCTACGCTTTACATTGTACGACGCCTATATTGCAAAGAAGCGCTTCGAACGTTTTGCGCCTCTCTTCATGGAAGCCTTTGAGGAGATAGATGGACCATGCTATTACAAAAGCGATTTATATAAGTCAAAGCTTGGAGCTGCGCTTTACCTAAAGCTTGACTCGGAGCTAAAAGTTGCTCACAGCGTTAAGGCGAGAGGCGGCTTTAATGAGGTCATGGTCAAGGTCGAAGACGTTCTTAAAGAAAATAATATGCTAGATAAATTTGATACTTTAAGTCTTGACGACATAAGAAAGATTATGGCGGCATATACAATTGAAGTGAGCTCCACTGGCAACTTAGGTCTATCCATAGGCCTATGCGCTAAGGCCTTCGGCTTTAAAGCCAAGGTGCATATGAGCCGCGACGCAAAGGAGTGGAAGAAAAAATTACTTAGAGAAGCGGGCGCAGAAGTTATTGAATACGATAGCGACTATACATACGCAGTCAAGATGGGTAGGTTAAGCGCCGAGCAAAACCCTATGAGCTACTTCGTTGACGACGAGATGAGTGAGAAGCTCTTCCTCGGCTATGCAGCGTCCATTTTTGAAGTGGCTGAGCAAGTAGCATCAAGCGGTATGAGTCCATCAGATGACGAGCCTCTCCATGTATTTTTGCCATGCGGCGTGGGCGGCGCACCTGGTGGCATTGCCTTTGCCTTGAGGAGCTTCTTTAAAGACAGCGTCCGTATATACTTTGTAGAGCCCGTTGAGTACCCGTGTATGCTATATAGCTTTGTTCATGGCGAGGCTGCTTCTGTTAACGATATCGGTCTTGGGGGCAAAACCATTGCCGATGGTCTTGCATGCAGCGCACCATCGAAGCTTGTCTTTCCTATCGTTGACTCACTTGTCGATGGCTTCTTCACCTTTAACGACGAGAGCATATTAGGAGCAAAAAAAGATATAGAAGCAAGTGATGGAAAAATTGTTGAAGCATCGAGCGCCGCAGCACTATTAGCATATGAAAAAATAAATAGACCAAAGAACTCAATACTATGGATCACGGGATCAAATGTTGATAAATAGAACTTAAAGTCTTGAATTATAATATTGTTAGTGATATAATTAAAATTTGGAGGGATATTATGAATTTATTAGTTGTAATTTTAAATGAAATGGATAAGCTCGATGAATTATTACTTGAACTTTCCAAAAAATCAATCACAGGAGGTACTATACTTGACAGTCAAGGTATGGCCTCAACACTAGCTGGTTGGCACAAAGACATCAGTGCATTCGGCGGACTTAGACAAATACTTAACGGACAAAGACCATTCAACAAAACACTGCTTATGGTGCTTGACGATGAAAAGCTTGTCGTAGCAAAGGAAGTTGTTAAGACTGTTATGGGCAATATTAACAATGAAAATACAGGAATTATGTTTACTCTTGATGTCAAGAGCGTGGAAGGATTGACTAAATAGTATGAATTATGAAATCTTATTACATTTAGGTACAATCTTACTCGTTGGATTTATAGTTTCAAAAATACTTGGCCTCTTCAAATTTCCAGAGGTAACAGGCTACTTGATAGCAGGTATACTCATAGGACCCTCGGTCTTAGGACTAATACCCGAAGAAGCAGTTAAGAACTTTGATATCATCAGTGAAGTCGCTTTAGCCTTCATCGCCTTTTCCATAGGTGCCGAGCTAAAGTTTGACGATTTAAAAAGAGTGGGCAAGGCGATATTTATAATAACTATACTAGAAGCACTAGTTGCCTTTTTCTTAGTAACAGTAGTTATGCTTTTACTTGGACAAAGTTTCCCATTCTCACTAGCAATAGGCTCAATCGCGTGCGCAACAGCACCAGCCGCAACACTTATGGTCATTAAGCAATACAAGGCCGAAGGACCACTAGTTAGGACACTTATTCCAGTCGTTGCACTTGATGACGGCGTTTGTATCATCGCTTTCGGTGTTGCATCAACACTTGCTCAAAACATGATACAAGGCGGAGCTTTTTCAATGATGAACATGGTTGGAAAGCCAATAATCCAAATATTTGCTGCCCTTGCTCTAGGTGTAGTAGCAGGCATCATCATGGTTAAGTCCATGAGATTCATGAAAAACCAAGGACAAATCCAAGCTTCTTTTATAGGTGTAATCTTCCTACTAGCCGCTATATCACTACGCTTTGACCTATCAAGTCTACTTACTATGATGGCTTTTGGTACAACAATCTGTAACACATCGAGAGAAGAAATGAAAGTCTTTAACGCAATCGAAGTTATTACGCCAGCTATCTTCCTATGCTTCTTCGTATTATCAGGCGCAGACCTTAACCTAGCTAGCTTAACAAAGGTTGGCTTATTAGGAGCAGCTTATGTTGTAGCTAGAGTCGTAGGTAAGGCGCTAGGCGCAGGCATTGGCGCAAAGATCGGCAACTTGCCAAGCACAGTACAACAAAACCTAGGTTTCTGCCTTGTTCCTCAAGCCGGCGTTGCCATCGGTCTTTCACTAATTGCAAAGAGAATCATACCTGCACCTCATGGAGAAGTAATCAGAGACATAATACTTTCAGCTACAGTTATCTATGAATTGGTAGGACCGCTATTAACAAAGATGGCGCTACTTAGAGCTGGAGAAATCAAAAAGGAGAACTTATAATGAACATCAAAATTAAGTATTTTGAAGAGCTAAACACAACCGAACTATATGAAATACTTAAGCTTAGACAAGCTGTCTTCGTGGTTGAACAAAACTGTCCGTATCACGATATAGACGAGTTTGATCCAGTATCAGTCCACCTTATGATGATAGAGGGTGACGAGCTTATCGGTTACGCTAGAATCAATGAGAAGGGCACTCGCTACCCAGAAGTTTCTATCGGTCGCTTCCTTGTCAAAGAGGACGCAAGACAGAAAGGTTACGGCGATAAGCTATTCTCAAGGGCAATCGACTTCATCACAGACGATATGAAAGAGGACACAATCAAGATACAAGCGCAAACATATATGAGAAAATATTATGCGAAGAAAGGTTTTAAAGAGATATCCGAGCCTTATCTTGAAGATGATATAGAGCACGTGGATATGCTTTACAAAAAAGATTAATATGTATAAGAAAATATTTATCATGCTTATGGTCTTGTGCTTAGCATTGACTGGATGCGCAGGGACTGATGATGCTGCTAAAAATGATAAAAAGGATCTAAGTATACTTTTACTGATTAATGGCACGCTTGGCGACAAGAGCTTCTTCGATAGCGCTGAAGCAGGCATGGAGCTAATCAAGGAAAAGTATCCAGAGATAAGTACTAAGACCATAGAGATGGGTACCGACGAGACAAAGTACGCTGCAATACTTGAAGAAAACGTTGCTTCAAAGGCCTACGACATCATCGTAGTGGGCACTTGGCAGCTTAAGGACAAAGTGCAAAAAATCTCGGACAAGTACCCAGAACAAAAATTTATACTTTTTGACGATAACGCCAACGATGGCGAGAAAAAATATGATAATATCTACTCGATTCTTTACAAGCAAAATGAAGGCGGCTTCTTAGCTGGGGCACTTGCTAGCATTGTTGAGCAAGGCGATGGCTATAGTTTTGCCAAAAAGACTAAGAAGATTGGCCTAATTGGCGGCATGGACAATAAGATAGTTAAGGACTTTTTACTTGGCTACGAAGATGGCGCGAAATACATTGACAAGGACATCGAGGTATTAACAAGCTATGTCGGCAACTTTACTGACGCGATTAAGGCGAAGGACCTTGCTAATATCTTATACAAGGAGAAGGACGTAGACATCATTTTTAACGTCGCATCCATAGCTGGCCTTGGCATCATTGACTCAGCAGCTGAGACAGAGCGCTACGTAATAGGAGTTGACTCAGACCAAGCGGCTCTACTAGGCGAAGCAAAAGCAAAATACATTTTGACTTCAATACTTAAAAGAGTTGACACATCCTTACTTAGAGCGATTGATAAATACAAAGCTGGCGAAGAAATCTTCGGTACAACAGAAATCTTAGGCGTTAAAGATGACGCCATCGGCATAGCTGATAACGATTTTTACAAAAACACAGTCAGCGAAGCAGATAGAGCCAAGATAGACGAGATTATTGACGAGATAAAAGCTGATAAAATCACTATCAGAAGCGAATTCAATGATTAAGATAAATAATTTAAGCTTTGCTTATGGCGAGAATATCATCTTCGATAAGTTTAGCTTAGAGATAAACGATAGACTTGCCTTTCTTATGGGGAAGAATGGCGCAGGCAAAACGACACTTCTAAAACTCATTCACGGCGATTTAAAAAATTACAGTGGAGAAATAGTTTCAGACGAGGCCTATATGCTTAGTCAAAGCTTTATGCTCTTTGATGAGCTAAGCGCTATTGAAAATATCAGCTCTGCCATAAACGTGAGCAAAAAAGAAGCAGAGAGCCTTGTAAGTACATCGCCCTTCTACGTAGCTGGACTTGAGCGTAAAGTTAAGGACATGACGACTATTGAGAGGCAGACAGTTGAGCTCATCGCGATGAGTCTAACAGAAAAAAAGCTGATACTGCTTGACGAGGTGAGCGCCGCGCTTGATGCGAGGACCACAGAGAAGCTTAAGGCCTACATCAAAAGCTCGGAGAAGAGCTTTCTTATGGTATCGCACGATGAGGACTTCATCCAAAGCTTCGATGCGAAGAAGATTTTTTTAGATAAGCAAAAAGCAGAGGCCGAGCAAAAAATTGAGGCTAGCCAAAATGCACACAGCTCAAAAATTATCGGTATCTACCTAAAAGACGAGGCAAAACTCGAGATGCTCATCAAAGGTTTCACGCGCTTTGCCTACGTGCCAAAAGATGTGCACAGCGCCTTGCTTATGGACGAAGAGGCGTACAAGAACATCTTCATATATGATATTTTAAAGAATAAAAAACGCGATTTTACTAAAGATGCCGAGGACTTTATTGCAAAATACAAATTAAAGTTCAAGGCGAGTGACATCACCAAGACACTCTCTGGGGGCAATTTGCAAAAGCTGGTCTTTTTCAGAGAGCTTGAGCGTGATGAGGACCTATACATTTTATATAATTACAAGAAGGGCATGGACTTCGAAGCGAAGGCCCTTGCTCAAGAGTCGATAGTAAAGAAACGAGATGAAGGCAAGACCATATACATCGTTTCAGACGATTACGAAGATTTAAAGGAGGATATAGTAGATGAAATCAAAGTCATTTAAGAGATATTTCATTTTGCTATATCCTTTTTTGATGCTTATAACACTAGTTTTAGTCGCTTTAATCTCAAACATCAGTCTAAACGCTATACTCATGGCGGCCGCAAAACCATTTGCCTCGCCATTCTATAGACTGAGCTTCATCAAAGAATTTCTCATAGTTGGCCTTTTGTCAGTGGCGATGAATCTTTCCTTGTCAATGGGTGAGATGAACTTTTCGCTTGAAGGCATCTTTCATATGGCAGTCTTCTTATCGGCGCTAGTAGCCATTTACTTTGCAAATTTCTTTATAATTATAGTTTTAGTGCCCGTAGTTTTATATTTACTTTGGCAAGTACCGAAAAAAGTCTCAAGGGGCGATGGAAGTAAGCTAATCATCTCCTCTTTGATCTTTAACTACCTTATTTTGGGCGCTATAAATTATCTTGTCTATACATTTTTCTCAGATGAGAATATTTCTTCAGCCGTTACAAAAGACTTTGCTTTTGCGCTTGACATAAAGCTTGGCATTGCCATAGCCGTGGTGAGCCTTGTGGCGTTTATAATATTTGCAGTGAAGACATCGCTCATAACTAAGCTAAAGATAATTAAGGATGCGCCAAGCATATTGATATCGACTGGAACTGAGATAAAAAAAGAAAAGAGGGCGATAGACTTTTGTCTTGTGCTTCTAACATCTGTGGCCGCATTTCTATATCTTTTCTTAAACTACAATCGCTTTTCACTTCAAAGCTTCACGGGATATGGCTTTGACGCGATAACTGTAACGCTTTTAGCGCGTGGCGACTTTAAAAAACTTGCCTACCCAGCCATATTAATTACATACATAAGACTTTTAAGCCTTGTCGTGCAGACCGAATTTTCTTTCGTTTCCTCTGTGATGTACCTAATGCAAGGCGTTCTGATCTTTATATCGATATTGGAGGCGCGCGATGACAGAAATTATTAGAGCATTTTTACGCATATTTCTTTTGTGCCTAGCCATCAACTCGATGCGGATGCTCGGCCTTTGCCTCTTACACGCAGACGGCCTTGTCAATATCTCGGCAATAACGGCGCTTGTGGTCTATAGCGAAACGCATTCCTTTGCCGTGAGCATTTTAGCTGCGACAGTCCTTACGCTTTTGGTAAATACATTATTTGTTTACTTAACGAAGCGAAGAGGCACATCAGACATTGTTTATGGCATAGCGATGAACCTCATTCTGCGCGGCCTATCGGGCCTTATGCTTTATCTATATGCTGGTGACCTTGCCATGTCGACTTCAGTCAATGTTAATTTTGACGTAAAAGTATTTGGCGTAGACATATTTATAGTTTTGACTCTAGTACTAAGCCTTTTCTATTATATATATCTATATAAGACGAGGGCGGGGCTTGAGCTAAGAGCCGTGGGTCTTGATGAAGAAAAAGCTAGCTTTAGAAAATTAAATATAGCTAGGGCGCGCCGTGATGCAATTATATTTGCATCCATATTTGCGGCGCTCGTTGGAAGCTTCTTATCGCTATCGTATTTTTCATACTTCACGGAGAATATCTCGCAAAATGTGGGCTATGTATGTTTGGCGCTTGAAGGCTTCTCAGCCATAAGCCCAGCTCTAACGCCAATCGCAAGCCTTGTATACGCTGTCTTTACTTATCTTGCGGGCTCATTCCAAAGCGCAGCGGCTATTAATTACAAGCTCTTGGACTTAATTCCTTACCTTGTAATTCTCATTTTACTATACTTTTTGAAGGACGATAAAAAATTGCGTGGCAAGGGCTTTTATGATATAATAAAAAAAGAGGTGAAGAAATGAAAAAGCTAATTAGAAATTTATTTATACTATCGATACTGCTTCTAGGCCTTATGAATGCAGGCACTAAGGCAGCATCACTTAACTTAATCATAGACGGAAACAATGTGACAAAGAGCGCGAGCCCAATTGTCAAGAACAGAAGGACCTTGGTTCCACTTCGTTTCATTGGGGAAGCCTTAGGCAAGGAAGTTATTTGGAACAACGACGAAAAGAGCGTTACAGTTAGTGACGAGGGCAATAGTTTCAAACTATATATCGATTCAAAGATTATTGACAATAGTGACGGAACGCTTAAGTTTACTGACGTTGCTCCATGCATAGTGAACAGAAAAACATATCTACCGCTTAGAGCCATAGCTGAGCTTATGAATATAGGCGTCGGCTACGATAAAGCAAGTTCAACGGTCACTATTGATTCGGCTACTTATAATCCAGTAGAAGAGAGTACTACAATTGTTGGCCTTATGCCAAATCAAACAATAAATACTAAGATGAATTTTACTTTTGTCACAAATAAAAATTTTGCAAAGGCAAAGCTATTACTATTAAATGACAAAAACGAAGGCTATATACAAGACGTAAAGACAAGTACAGCCGAAGCGCTTGAGTTTTTACCGAGCCTTAAAGACGAAGGAAATAAAAAATTAGTCCTTGCGCTTTACGATGCAAATGGCAATGTGATTGACGCGACAGGCGCCAAGATCAACTTAAACGTACTTCCGAGAGTAACTTACTCAGGCGTTGACAATGGCGGCTTTGTGCAAGACGAGCTAAAGATTACGCCTGACATAAACTTCATTGCATCAAAGATGAAGGCGACTATAACAAATTTAACTACAGGCGCTACAGAAGTGAAGGACAATCTTGATCCAGAAGGAGAATTCTTATTCAAGCCAAGCTATTTGGATGCGGGCAGCTACTCCATAATGCTATCGGCTTTTGACGAACTGGGCAGAGAGCACTTTGGCGAGACAAAGACCTTCACCATGAGCATAAATCCATATCTAAATATAACAGGCGTACCGAAGGACGGCGTCATCTCAGGTCAAGTAACGCTTAACGCGCAAAGAAACTTCGATGTAATGAGAACTGATTACGTTTTACGTGACCCATTGACAGGACAAGAAACAGTTATTGAGTCAAAATCATACGGCGCATGCAAGTTTTTCCCGAACATTAACGACGCAGGTCAAAAGGAAGTCTTCGTCAGATGCATAGACGCGAGCGGAAAGACTATGGAGAGCGAACATAAACTTGTCTTGATCAAGGGCGACTCGAAGCTTATACTTGAAGGCGTTGCTCCTGGCGGCATAGTTCATAAGTATGTGGATTTGAACGCCGTGTCAAACGTTGGAGTCAACAGCGTAAACTATTACATCAAAAATCTTAGAACAGGCAAGACTAAGACCATAGCTGAGAACGTGCCTTATGGCCAAAAGTTTAGATACAACGTCACTAAAGACGATGAAGGAGAGAATGAAATCAGCGTAACAGGCAATCAAATCGACGCCTTTATCAAGGGCGAGAGCATCAAATTTAGGATATACACTGGAAAGATATATACAAAACAGCCGCTAATGGCGAAGGACAAATTCCTTGACTACACAAAAAAGATTGCTAGACGCGAATTTTTAAGAACAGACTTAAGCGGCGCCATCACTACAGCACAAGCGATACTTGAATCAGGCTGGGGCCAATCAGTGCCAGTCGATAAGTACACAGGAAAGTTCTCAAACAATCTATTTGGTATCAAAGGCAGCGCTTCTAATGGCACCGTAACCATAACTACAACAGAAGTATATAATAATGTTAGATACACAGTTGATGACAAGTTCAGAGCATATAAATCGGCCGACGAATCATTTAGAGATCACACTGAATTATTCTTCGCAAAGAAATGGTATACGCCATTTAGAAAAGTTATGTTCAACGACCAAAGAGGCGTCTACGCAATCAAGAGATGCGGTTATGCGACAGACCCTAGCTATCCAGCGAAATTAAAGCAAATCATCGACAAATACAATCTAAAAGAGCTAGACAAAGTTAATTTATAAGATATCGAGCAGGGCACTTGCCTTGCTCTTTTATTTTAGGCAAAATATAAAAAAAATAATTAATTTTAGCATAGTAATGATTTAGACTGGGTATATTATAAAAAAGGAGGTATATTTATGAATTACTTAGTTTTAATCGGCGTACTGCTAATAGTTGTCGGCTTTGCACTAAAGCTTGACGTTGTAGCAGTCGTTTTGATATCTGGCCTAGTAACTGGCTTGGTATCAGGTATGTCATTAGTAGAAGTATTAGACTTAATTGGAAAGGGCTTTGTAACAAACAGATACATGTCACTTTTCTTCCTAAGTCTACCACTAATCGCTATCATGGAAAGGTATGGACTTAAAGACAGAGCAGCTGAAGCCATCAAGAAGATCAAATCAGCAAGCGCAGGTGGCGTTGTTGGTTTATACATCTTAATTAGATGGGTGGCAGCTATATTCTCTTTAAGATTAGGTGGACACGTTCAATTCGTTAGACCACTTATACTACCTATGGCTGAGGGTGCTGCAGCAAAAACTGTTGACCTATCAGAAAAGAAATTAGAAGAGCTTAAGGGACTTGCAGGTGCCGCAGAAAACTACGGAAACTTCTTCGGACAAAACATCTTCCCAGTTGCGAGCGGCGTTTTATTAATTCAAGGTACACTAGCAGGAGCTGGCTATGAAGTTACTAACGCTGAAATCGCTCAAGGCTCAATACTAGCCGGCGTTGCTATGGTGATTTTATCACTAGTACAATGCTATCTATTTGAAAAAAGTTTAAGAAAGGAGCTTAAGAATGTTTAAATTTATTTATGCTAATTCAGCTATGGTTGACGAAGTCATCTACATTCTATGTGGTATCGTCTGCATTATGACTGGAATTAGAGGCTTAAAGAATAAAAAAGCTCCTATCGGTACATTTCTTTTCTGGACACTTTTAGGTATACTTTTTGGAGCAGGTAAGTTTATTATCGACAGTTTTGAACATGGCGGAGCCATCATAGGAGGCTGCTTGATGCTACTAGGAGCACTAACACTTACAAATCAAGTACAAATAGGCGAGTTCAATTCTCAATCAGAAGAGCAAAAAATTGCTTATGGCAAAAAGGTTGGCAACAAGATATTCATCCCAGCCCTTGCAATAGGTGTCATCGCCATGATCATGGCGCAATTCAAGAGCTTTAAAGTAGCTGTTGATGTAAAAGATGGTGCAGATGTATTCTTTGGATTTACATCAGCTCAAACACTTGGTATATCATCAGTACTTGCCATCATCATCGCTTTAATCATAACAAAGGCAAAATACTCTGAAACAAAGGAAGATACAGCTAAGATGCTTATGCAAATAGGCAGTTCTTCACTACTTCCTCAACTACTTGGAGCACTAGGAACAGTATTCGCAGCGGCAGGCGTTGGTGAAATCATCGGTTCAGGCGTTTCAGCTGTAGTTCCACCTGAAGCAAAAGTTTTAGGCGTAATTGCTTATTGCGTTGGTATGGTAGTCTTTACCATGATTATGGGTAATGCCTTTGCAGCATTTACAGTTATTACACTAGGCGTTGGCGTTCCGTTCGTTATTGCCAATGGCGGTAACCCTGCCATCATAGGCGCGCTTGGTATGACTTGCGGCTACTGCGGTACACTACTAACACCTATGGCTGCTAACTTCAACATAGTTCCAGGAGCTATACTTGAAACAAAAGATAAATACACTATAATCAAGGCACAAGCACCAGTTGCTATACCTTTAATAGTAGTACACATTATATTAATGTTATTGATTGGATTTAGATAGAATTAGAAGAAATTTTTGAAAGGAGACGATATTTTGAAGATATTAGTAACAGGCTTTGACCCATTTGGCGGAGAAAAGATAAACCCAGCGATTGAATCGGTAAAGAAACTTCCTGATACAATTGCCGGAGCTGATATAATTAAGCTAGAGATACCTACTGTAATAGGTAAATCTGTCGACAAGATCAAAGCAAAGATTGAAGAAGTGCATCCAGACGTTGTTTTATCCATCGGTCAAGCAGGCGGCAGACCTGACATCACTGTTGAAAGGGTCGGCATCAACTGCGACGACTGCAGAATTAAGGACAACGAAGGCAATCAACCTATAGATGAAAAGGTAGCTGAAGACGGCCCTGCGGCATATTTCTCGACACTACCTATCAAGGCCATGGTTAAGAATATACAAGATGGCGGCGTACCAGCAAGCGTTTCAAACACAGCAGGCACTTTCATCTGTAATCACGTTTTATACGGCGTAGCACATATACAAGCTACTAAGCATCCTGAGATGAGAACAGGTTTTATACACATTCCGTTCCTACCAGAGCAAGTAGTTGACAAGAAAAATATGCCATCGATGGCGCTTGAGACTATAGTTAAGGGACTTACTTTGGCAATAGAAGCGATTGTAAAGAACGATAGTGACATTAAAGTTACTGGTGGCAAAACTCACTAAATTTCTTGTTAAAACAAGCCCTTTTACTTGTTCGAATTAAGCTGCACTCTACGTACGCTTAGTACGAAATCGCTTGCTTAATTCTCCACTTCGTAAAATCATCTTGTTTTTCCTGCGAAATTCTAAGGAAGATTTATGGATCTAGCTAAGCATTTAAATTTAACTAAATCCATATACTTTCTTAACAGAATTAAAAAATGTATATTTAAATGCATATAATGTTTATCAAACATAAAAGACTAGAATTAATTTTCTAGTCTTTTTTCGTGAATAAGAATAAAGCTATTGACAAAGCAAATCACTAATGCTATAATAATATTGAACATGGTTCAGTTAGGAGGACATATGAAGGGCGCTGTTTTATCAAAGGACGCAATACTCATAAAAATTAGAGAGATAGTCGCAAGAGACGGTCTCGACGCGCTTAGCATAAGAGGGCTCGCGAAGGAGCTTGATTGCTCTGTTGGCATCATCTACTACTACTTTGAGTCGAAGGACGAGCTCATCGTCGAAGCGATAGAAAGCGTTTGGGAAGACATCTTTCAAGCGGGCGAGACAAGCAGCTACGATTCATTTTTAGCCTATATCAGCGATTCTTTTACTCATATAAGCAGCGGGATTAAAAAGTATCCAAACTTTTTCACTCTTCACACTCTTATGCTTCAAACCGATAAGAGGAGCGAGGCTAAGTCCATGATGCAAGTCTACATGACTAAGCTTAAGAGCAATATGAAAGAAGTTTTGGACCGAGACAGCAATGTCAAGAAAGGCGTTTTCACCGAGGACTTCACCGAAGATGATTTTATTAACTTCATCATGTCAAACATCATGAGTCTTATACTTGATCCATCATATAAAAAAGAGTTTTTCGTTAAACTTATAGATAAAATACTATACTAAAACCCGTCAATTATCTGACGGGTATATATTAAAGCAAAATTGAACAATGTTCAGTAAGGAGTGATATTATGCGAGCAATTTTTGAAAGTCTTTTTGACGCCATCTACCTAGTTACAGTCATTACTATAGGTATAAAGATGCTCAAAGGGGCGCATGGCAGAAAAGAGTACCGTTTATTTGGTCTCATGGCTCTAGTACTAGGTTTTGGCGATGCCTTTCACTTAGTGCCAAGGATGATTGCGCTACTAAGGGCAGGCGAAGAAAATTATGTGAAGCTCTTAGGCCTTGGTAAGCTCATCACATCCATCACCATGACGGTGTTTTACGTCTTGTTTTATTACGTTTGGCGCCTACGCTACAAGGTAAGTGGCAGAGACGAACTCACTAAAACGATCTACGGACTTGCAATACTTAGGATAATTCTTTGCATATGTCCAAGGAATGAATTTTTATCGGCGAATCCGCCATTATCCTGGGCAATATATAGAAATTTACCGTTTTTGCTTATAGGCCTTATTATTATGATTATATTTTACAAGTCACAAAAGGCGCACAATGACAAGAACTTTAAGTATATGTGGCTCACAATAGTTTTGAGCTTTGCCTTTTACGCGCCAGTCGTTTTATACGCACAAATCTATCCAAACATTGGTTTACTGATGATACCAAAGACTTGCGCTTACGTTTGGACAGTCTTGATAGGATATAAAGATATGATTAGCACGGAGAAAAAATAAATTTTTGACAAAGCGTCTCGCTCATGGTATAATCATATTTACATTATTTAATATATAGCTATTTAATATACCTATATACGAAAGGAGAAAAATATGAGAAGGAAATTAATTAACACAGCTGCATACTATGCTGTAGCTGGTCTATTTGCAGGCGCTTTCTATAGAGAGTTCACTAAGTACATGGGCTATACTGGAGTAACATCACTTGGCAAAGCACACACACATCTATTTGCCCTAGGTATGCTTATGTTTTTAATAGTTACTGCACTTGCATCATCAACAGAAATTACTAAGAGCGAGTACTTCGATCGCTTCTACTTTTATTACAACATCGGCGTTGGTCTATCATCAACTATGATATTCTGTAGAGGCTTGTACCAAGTCATAGGCCTTGATAACAATGTACTAGACCTTGTTATATCATGGACATCAGGCGCGGGACACGTTACAGTTACTATCGGCCTAGCATTTTTATTCTTGTCTTTGAAACAAACAATCAAGGACTAGAGCTATAATTTAAAATATACTACTAGAATATACTTTATTCTACCCTCATTTCTTTTTTGAGCCTCATCACACGATGGGGCTTCCCTTTTGTTAAGTATCTGTTACAAGAGCGTTTTTTCATGCTAATGGTGGTATAATCATATCAAAGGAAGTGATATTATGAAAAAATTTAGAAATACTTTACTCATACTCATGGCTCTTATAATGATTTTAAGCGCTTTTGCTTGCAAGAAGACTGATGACAATGGCGATGCCAATGGAAGTTCAAGTGGCAATGCAAATGAAAATACCGAAGCAAATGAAAGTACTGATGAAGAAAATGGTGACGAAGCACCTGAAGCTATTGACAGAGAAAAAGAAAATGAAGATGATGGCATAAGTGATTTATACAAGCTAGTGGAAAAGGATTTAGCAAAGGAAGTAAAAGAAGATAACAAGGCCTTTATGATTCATCTTGGCGCGGGATATGACGAAGAGACTTTAAAAGCAGTTTTAACTAGACTAAAGGAAGTCAAGGAAAAATACTCTTACGAAAAGGACCTTGAAGAGCTAATGATGCTTGTTAAAGCGGGCGACGGCAATACTTATCTCGTGGCACAAGAGTTTTATCTACTAGTACCAAAGTACGATGACGCGGACATTTCTCTTAAGGAGCTAGAGCTTAGTGAAGAGGGCGAGCTAGAAGAGCTTCCAAACGAAGCGCTTGATGGCAAAATCGTTCATGGACCTACGCTTATCGTGCAAAACATCTCTGATATAGCGCCTAATGGTGAGATTACTATCAAGGATAAAGCTGGCGAAGTGAAGTTCAGTCCTTATGTTTCATTAAAGGACGGCGAGCTAATGCTTGATGAGGGCGCAGTCGATGCGAGCGAAGTACTAAGCTACGATGACAAGGCTGATGACTACGACGAAAAACTATTCGAAAAAATCTATAGCTATATGTCAAAATTTTAATTCAATATAAAAGGGGATTATGTCAAGAAATAATTAAAAAATTCTTGACATTTTCTTTTCATTATTGTATAATATCTCTTGTTAGGACCTTTAGCTCAGTTGGTTAGAGCGTCCGGCTCATAACCGGCAGGTCCGGGGTTCGAGTCCCTGAAGGTCCACCAATTTGCCCAGATAGCTCAGTCGGTAGAGCAGTAGACTGAAAATCTACGTGTGGCTGGTTCGATCCCGGCTCTGGGCACCACGCTTAAGTTTTTACTTAAGCTTATTTTTTTATCAGAACTATTCCATAATCATAATTAAAAATTTAATGTTTATTTTAATTCTTCAGTGGGTATACTTATAACAGGTGATAATAAGTGTACAGAAAGGATGAATATTATGAATGACGTTCTTCTTATTAATAGGATAGATGTACAGAAAGAATACGATAAGAAAAAGAAGGTCTTTTTTATTGTCGATTACAAGAGTGAAGATTATTCGGAATACAATATAGTTAAGATATTATGCGGCTTAGAAGGCATTAGCTCTGAAGACATTGTCTTTAGGTACAACGGCTTTCAAATACAAACAGAAATAAGGAACATCCCAGCCATATTAAGGGCGCTTATCGATGAGAAAGTGCCTGTATATAGCGTTTTTGAGATGTATACACCGGTGGTTTAGTATGGCAAAGATGAATCAAAGGCAGAGAAGACTGCGTTTTTACAGAATACTTGTACTTTTGCTTATTGCCCTAATCGCTGTATACTTTTTCTTTTTTAGAAAGAAATTCATAGGCGTTAGCAAAGAAGAGAGAGTTGACAATATAAAGGCGTCCATCGAAGACTTGGGCGAGCTTGTAACTGTCGAGTATAACTACACCGATGTTTTAACGTATAAGGACAGCTTAACTCTTATGGATATGAAGATACCATTCACAGACAAGAGCTACATCATAAAGTATAACGGCTACATCAAGGCTGGCGTTGACCTAGCAAAGGCTGTGGTCAAGGACGTACAGGAAACAAGTGTTGAGCTTGACGTGCCAAGTGCAGCCATCACAGACAGCGTTCTTGATGAAAAGTCAATGGTCATACTTGATCAAAAGAACAATATATTTAATCCTTTAGACTTGGGTGATTACCAAGAGACACTTAAGAAAGAATTGAATGCTCGAGAGCTAAAGGCTAAGAAAGACGGCATACTAGAGAGAGCTCAGTCAAATGCTGACAAGCTCTTAAGGAAGCTGCTTGAAGGCCTTGGCTTCAAAGATATAAAAATTAATTACATTTAGGAGGTAATTTGATATGAAAATTAGTAAGAATGTTGTAGATGCTTTAGTTGAACAATACAACTTTGAATTAGAAAGTGGCTATATTTATCTAGCTATGGTACATGATTTAAAGGACAAAGCTTGGGACGGCTTCGCTCACTTCATGGACAAACAAGCTCATGAAGAGTACGAACACGCTACTAAATTCAAAGGCTTCATCGAAGAAATAGGCGAAAGAGTTGAACTAAAAGCAATGCCTGAACCAAAGAAAGAATACAAATCAGTTCTAGAAATATTCAAAACAGCTTATGATCATGAACAAGAAGTTACTAAGAGAATCGAAAATATCTATGAACTAGCACTAGAAGAAAAGAACTACGTTGTAGTAGAATTCTTAAATTGGTTCTTAAAAGAACAAGTTGAAGAAGAAGACAATATGAGAACTATTGTTGAAGTATTAGAAAACTTAAAAGACGGCTACACAGGTCTATATCTATATGATAAGGAACTAGGTAGAAGAGAATAATCTTAAGATATTTATAAGGGGTGCTTAAGTGCACCCTTTAAATATATATAGCAGAGCTATAAAAATATTTTTTGGGAGGAAAATTATGAGAGCAATGACACAAACAAACCTTCAATCAGCATTTGGAGGAGAATCACAAGCGCACATGCGTTACCTATACTGGGGAAACGTAGCAGAAAAAGAAGGCTTTAAGAACGTAGCAAGACTATTTGAAGCAACAGCTGAAGCTGAAAGAGTTCACGCTCACTTACACTTTAAAGCTATGAAAGACATATCAGGTGACTTCTCAGTTACATCTGGAGCAGGTTTTGGTGACCACGGAACATCTAAAAACCTTGAAGCAGCAGCAGGTGGAGAACGTTTTGAATTTACAGAAATGTATCCAAGCTACATATTAGTTGCCGAAGAACAAGGCGAAAAAGCAGCTGTATCAGCAATGAAGTTTGCTATCGAAGCTGAAAAAGTTCACGAAAAACTATTCTTAAAAGCTAAAGAAGCAGTTGACGCAGGCAAAGACTTAGACGCTGACAAGATTTATCTATGCCCATTCTGCGGATTCATTTCGCTTACAGGCGAAGAAGACAAGTGCCCAATCTGCGGCGCAGACAAATCAAAATTCGTTGAATATTAATACACGAAATTAATTTAATTATCTAAAAGATTCCTATACCATAAGCGTATAGGAATTTTTTTGTAAAAAGAGTAGAAATATTTGCTCATATGTGATAAAATAGTACTGATTAATATAGAAAGAGGTATTGCATTGGCAAAATTACTTATACAAGAATCGAATCCCTTGCTAGGCACAGTAAGAGTCAGCGGCGCGAAGAACGCTGCACTGCCGATACTTGCTGCGACTATACTTGGCACTGAAGACATCATCTTAGAGGATTTACCTAAGCTAAAAGACGTCGAAGTCATGTGCGAAGTACTTCAGTCACTTGGGGCAACGGTTGAGAAATTAGATGAACATAGAGTAAAAATTAATTCAAATACTATAAATAAATACGAAGTCGACTACCAATTGATGCACAAGATGAGAGCATCCTTCATAGTTATGGGAGCGCTCATAGGCAGGATGGGTAAGGCGAGGTCCTCGATGCCAGGCGGCTGCGCTATAGGCGCAAGACCAGTTGACCTGCACCTAAAAGGCTTTAGATCACTTGGCGTCAACGTTGATGTTGAAGAGGCGGACGAATACACAGATATCTTCGCTCACGCAGATAATCTTGCTGGCAATAAGATATATCTTGACTTTCCGTCAGTTGGCGCAACACAAAACATAATCTTGGCGGCAGCACTTGCTCAAGGCGAGACAGTCATCGATAACGCGGCCATGGAGCCAGAAATCGTTGATATGGTAAACTTCCTTAACAAGATGGGCGCAAAGATCTACGGCGCAGGCACATCGACTATACGTATAAGAGGCGTTGAAAAACTTCTTGGCGCAACACATCAAATCATGCCAGATAGGATAGAGGCAGGCACGTTTATGGTGGCCGCGGCGGCAACACACGGCGACATCATATTAAATAACGTCATCGTTAATCATATGAGACCTGTTATAGCAAAGCTGCGTGAAACAGGCTGTGAAATATACGAAGAGGCTGATTCACTAAGAATTATAGCGACTAAAAAACTTAAGCCGATCAAGGTAAAAACACTACCATATCCAGGATTTCCAACAGATATGCAAGCCCAATTCATGGCGCTTGAAACCATTATCGAAGGAAAGTCCGAGGTAATAGAAACAGTTTTTGAAAATAGATTTATGCACGTAGATGAGCTAAGAAAGCTAGGCGCAGACATTGACGTAGAGGACAGAACTGCAACAGTTAAGGGCGTAGCAAAGCTTCACGGCGCAGAGGTAAGGGCGACAGACCTTAGAGCTGGAGCCGCACTTGTCATAGCAGCCCTATGTGCAGAGGGTGAGACAAAGCTTTCAGACATATATCATATCGATAGAGGATATGAAGATTTTGAAGAGAAATTTAGATCATTAGGCGCAAAAGTCTATAGAGTAGAGGAATAAGGGGGATAGGCATGGGATTAAGATCTGATGTAGGCATAGACTTAGGTACAGCGAGTGTACTTGTTTATGTAAAAGGTAAAGGCATAGTACTTAAAGAACCGTCTGTCGTAGCGATAGACCAATATACAAATAAATTCTTAGCAGTTGGCGAAGAAGCAAGAAAGATGCTTGGTAGAACACCAGGCAACATCGTTGCAATCAGACCGCTTAGAGAAGGAGTTATCTCAGACTACAGCGTTACACAAAGAATGCTTAAGTATTTTATACAAAAGGCACTTGGCAGAATGCTATTCAAGCCAAGACTTATAGTTTGCGTGCCAAGCGGCTGTACAGAAGTTGAGAAGAGAGCGGTTATCGAGGCTGCAAACGAAGCAGGCGCAATCAAAACTTATTTAATCGAAGAACCAATTGCGGCAGCTATCGGCGCTGGACTAGATATCACTCAGCCCAATGGTAATATGATCATCGATATTGGTGGCGGCACAACAGACATCGCAGTTATTTCACTTGGCGGCATCGTTGTGAGCAAGTCAATCAAAGTAGCAGGCGACAATTGCGACGAAGCAATCACTAAGTATATCAGAAAGAAATTCAAGATGATGATAGGCGAAAGATCAGCCGAAGAGCTTAAAGTAACTATAGGCTGCGCTTATCCACTCGAAGAAGAACAATACATGGAAGTAAAGGGCAGAAACCTTATGAGCGGCCTACCTATGAACGTAGTAGTATCATCCTCAGACATGCTTGAAGCACTTAAAGAGCCAGTTCAAGAGATTATCGAAGCAGTTCACACAGTACTTGAAAGAACTCCGCCAGAACTAGCAGCTGACATCTCCGGCAGAGGCATCATACTTACAGGTGGCGGCGCATGCTTAAAAGGCCTTGATACACTTGTTACAGAACAAACAGGCATACCATGCAGAGTCGCTGAAGACCCAGTTGAATGCGTAGCCATCGGTACAGGCAAGTCACTTGATTGGGTAGAAATACTTGAAAAGTCAAATAACAAGAGCGGAGCAAGTGTAAGATTTAGATAATTTTTATCTATAGTTATGGCGTAAACTATTAAAAATATTTATACAGGAGCGGTTAATTGATTTATCCGCTCTTTTTTTGGTATAATGTATACGAAATGATTAAAGGAGGAATAAAAATGAGCGAATATTTTGAAAGAAAAGATTTAGAAGAGTTTGTTAGAGGTGCTTTAGGCGAATTAAATAAGGAGCTATGGGATAATTTCATGGCTTATTACGGAAGCGTTTATCAAGATGGCAAGCTTAGCGGCAGAGAAAAATCACTTATCGCACTAGCCGTTGCACACGCAATTCACTGCCCATATTGCATCGAAGCGTACACGACAGCTTGTTTAGATCAAGGCTACACAAAAGAAGAGATGATGGAAGCAGTTCACGTAGCTAGCTCAATCACAGGCGGCGCAGTCCTTGCTTATTCAACACAAATGAAGAAGCTTGCCGACGATATGGAGATGTAATTGTCTTATCTAAAGAGTCTACAAGAGGCAGTTCAGCCCTTTACTAAGACCGTAGGGCGCGATATACTTACGAAGAAACCAAAAACACTTCAGTTAAATATAACGAGGAAGTGTAACTTGGCATGCAAACATTGTCACGTAGCGTGCTCACCCGCAAGAAGCGAGGATATGGATATGCGCACAGCCGAAAGAGCCATGCAGATACTTAAAGAGTGGGACTTCACTACACTTGACATAACAGGCGGAGCACCCGAAATGAGCTCTGTCTATAGATACCTCATAGATACAGCCGCGTCCATGGATAAGAAAATCATGACCAGATCAAATTTAACTATCTTTAATGAAGATGAGTATAGAGATCTCCCTGAGTTTTTGGAAGAAAGAAAAGTCGAGATTGTCGCTTCACTGCCATTCTACGAAGAAGTAAAGACAGATAAAGTTAGAGGCATAGGCGTTTTTCATGAGTCCATCGAAGTACTTCAAAGGCTCTGTGCACTTGGCTACGGACGCGACGAAGTGCTTCAGCTGAACCTCGTCTACAACCCGAGCGGCGCCATGATACCATCGAGTCAAGACCAGCTCGAGGCCATATATAGAAAAAAGCTTAATGATGAGTACGACATAGACTTTAATAATCTATTCAGCATGACCAACTCACCCATAGGCCGCTTCGGTGAGTGGCTCGATAGATCAGGCAATATGCAAAGGTACCTTAGAAGGCTTTGCGATGCCTTCAACCCAGCGATCGTTGATGAACTTATGTGCCTTGACACGCTATCCGTTGATTACGACGGCAGTGTATATGACTGCGACTTTAACCTCGCTCTCGGCATGAAAATCACTGGAGAGCACAAGACCATCTTCGATATAGAAAAAGACGATTTAATCGGACGAAAAATTAAAACAATGAACCATTGCTACACATGTACAGCCGGCAGCGGCTCCTCATGAGGCGGAGCATTGGAGTAGTTACTCACATAGAGCTTCCTGTCATTTGACGAGAAGCATTTTTTTGCTAATTTAAACAATAATAATATTTATGCCAATAGCAAAATTTATATTGCTTTTTATAAAAATATATTGTATAATAAATTTAGTTAGCAATGACTAACTAATAAAGGAGGTTTTATAGATGAAAGCAAGCGTAATATACTGGTCAGGCACAGGAAACACAGAGGCCATGGCGAATGAAATCGCTTCAAAGCTAAAAGAGCTTGGAGCAGATACAAAGCTAGTATCAGTTGAAGAGGCATCTATTGATGACGCGAAAGAGGCGGATGTTCTTGCACTTGGCTGCCCAGCCATGGGAGCAGAAGAGCTTGAAGAAGACTACTTCAGACCTTACTTTGACAGCATCAAAGACGTGATCAAAGACAAAAAAGTTGCTATCTTCGGTTCATACGAGTGGAACAGTGGAGAGTGGATGGAGCTTTGGAAAAACGAATGTGCTGACAGCGGCATAGAAGTCGTAGACGCACTTATCGCATACGACCATCCAGATGCAGAAGCACTAGCAAAGTGCAGAGAGCTAGCAGAAAAACTAATGAAGTAATTTATCAAGGAGCGTTGAGCCCCCTTGGCGCCCCTTGTACATATAAAAAAACTGCCCATCAAGGCAGTTTCTTGTATTTATGCTCTTAAAACCATTATCCAAGTAATATATCCAGTATCATCATAACAACAAAACCAAAGATGATACCGTAAGTTGATTCACGCTCGTAACCCTTGGAGTGCGTTTCAGGAATGATCTCGTCACAGATAACGAAAAGCATCGCACCCGCAGCCGTAGCAAGCACAACAGGCAAAGCAGGCTTAAATACATTGACAAGACTGTAACCAAGCACCGCGCCCACCGGTTCAACTAGTCCAGTCAGAGCAGCCACCATAAAAGCGTACTTCGTAGTGTAATTCTCACGCACAAGACTCAAGGCAACAGCTAGACCCTCAGGCATATTTTGTATGCCGATACCAAGAGCAAGCGCAAGACCATCGTTGATATTCTCAGTACCAAAACCAACACCAGTCGCCATACCCTCAGGAAAATTGTGAATGGTGATCGCGATGATAAATAACCAGATTTGACTTAAAGAAGACGATGCGCCCTCACGTCTCTTGTCAATAAGGTGCTCGTGAGGCGAGAACTTGTCAATCATGTCAATGACAAAGGCGCCAAAGATGATACCCAAAGAAGTGATCATAACCGCCTTGAAGTCCCCACCACCATATTCAATCGATGGCATAACCAAAGAGAAACAAGTCGCCGACAGCATTATACCCGCAGCAAAGCCAAGCATAACATCAAGAAGCTTTTGCGAAACATTCTTCGTGAAAAAGACAGGCACCGCGCCCAAAGCAGTCATTAGTCCCGGAAAGACAAGACCAAAGGCAACAATCGCCTCCCTTGTAAAATATTTGTCCATAATAAATCTCCTTTAAATAATACTAAAAAGATTATATTATATAGCTAATTAAAAGTCAATAAAAAGGGTAAAATACATAAAGGAGTTGATAAAATGTACTATATAGATACACTTAAGAAAGAGCATGAGTATATAATTAAGCTCACAGACCACATACTAGAAGTCTCTAAAGATATAATGAATGGCCATGTCAATGGCAGCGCCATAAGAACCATAACAGACGTGATTAAAAATTACGCCGACGGCTACCACCACAAAAAAGAAGAGGACCTAGTCTTTAGAGCCATGTTAGACCACCTTGGTGAGCTTGCAGAAAAACTCGTTACAAACGGCATGCTAGTTGAGCACGACCTAGCTCGCTACGAACGAATGATGATAGATGAAAGCCTTAAACACTATGAAGAAAATCAAACAGACGAGGCGCGCCTTGAACTGATAGGCCACCTAATGAGCTATCGCTCACTGTTAATACGTCACGCAGACAAAGAGAATAAAGTCGTCTATCCATTCGCCATGAAAAACCTTCCCGAAGAGATTCAAAAGAAATTAGATGAAGAGACAAAAGCCTTTGAAGAAGAAAATAAAGATCAAAGAGACAGATACCTAGATATTATAAATAAATTCTAAATATGACGAAATTGTAAGAAATTTAATAAAGTAAAGCGCAAACGCTACTTAATGAGTATATATCACTAAAGTAGCGTTTTCTTTGTGTCAATATCACCATAAAGCGACTTGCATTAAATATTAATCCGTGATATAATATTCCTATTATAATAGAGATATTATAATAAAATTTAAAAAAGAAAGGAGGGGAGAAAAATGAACAGAAAAATAAGAGTAATAATACTCACAATGGTTCTAACTGTTCTTATGTTTGGAGGCACACGTTTGATGGCAGAAGATAACTTAGACGTGAACACTACAGAAGCTTCTCAAACAGAAACTCCCAAAGATGAAGGAAAAGTAGAACCAATGGCTAAAGAAGGTGAAGAAGGGGAATCTTCAGTTGAAACAGATAAAAATACTGATATAGATGGTAATGAAGCTAATGATGAAAAAGTGACAGGTGAAACTGAAACTACAGAACCAAAAGCTAATGAAAATGAAAATACTGAAAAAACTGAAGATAAACCTGAGGCAAAGCAAGAGGAGAAAAAGACTGAAGCACCTAAGCAAGAGGAGAAAAAACCAGAAGCTAAAAAAGCTGACAAGCCAGCTGAGGCACCAGCGAAGGCACCAGAAAAACCAAAAGAACCTGGTACAGAAGATGGTGGCGAAAGCGAAGATGCAGGCAAAACATCTGACACAGGTACTACACCAACAGAAGGCAAAGGAACTGGCGAAGGTGAAGGCACTGAGACAACACCAGAAGTAGATCCTGACAAAGACAAAGATTTAAGCGATTTAAAAGCTCAAATCGAAAAAGAAAAGGATCCAAAGAAAAAAGCTGATCTTCAAAAAGAATACAACGAAAAGTATTTAGCAAAAGTCGAAGCCGAAGGAAAAGATAAAATTGATCCTGAACTTCAAGAACGTTTAACTGATGATAATGATATTAAAAATTACAATATCATTAAGGCTAAACAAAAGGAGCTTAAGGAAAAGAAAGAAGCAATTGATAAAAAAGTTGCTGAAGGAAAGCTTAAACCAAACGAAGTCAACGATCTTTATGCTGATTATGAAAAATCAATTAAGGAGTATAATGATCTTGTAGGTAGCTTTAATCCACCAAGAAAGCTTACAGCTGAAGAAACAGAAATCAAAAAGGATTATACAAAGAAACCGTATATCAATATTGATGAAAAAAATTCTTCACCAGCAGGTAAGGCTAAGTATGCTGAGTACAAAAAGTACAAAGAAGCCTTAGATAAAGCACTAAACCCTAAGGAAAATGGACTTACAAAAGAAGAATATGAGGCACTTGGTGTAAAAGATCTTAAAGGACTAAAAGCTGAATTTGATAAGCTAAACCAAGAAGTTCTTGACATGATTAACTCGGGCAAGGATATTGTTCCAGCATTTACAGATGGAGATGGCAAACCAAAAGTAGACATCTTCGCTTATGATTTCTCTGGTTCTGTAGATTTAAATAAAAAAGTTGAAGAGGGAAAAGATTATTATATTCCAGACGGAACAAAACTTGATTTATTTGTTCAAGTTGGTAGAAATAATGATGGAAGTAAAATTAAGTTTACTTTAACACCGACAAAAGTTGGCGAGCCAGAAGGCGGAGAAGTAAGTGCTAGAGATAATGTTATCTACTTGAATGGAGAAGAGATTAAACTAAATAGAGTAGATAATCCTGATGGAACATATCATTATGAGTTTGAAACAAGTTACAACTTTGGCGTAGCACAGCTTAAATTCACAATACCAGCCATCTATGGAGAGCTTCATGAAGGCTTCAACATCGGTATACAAGTTGGCGAGAAAAAAATTAGCAATAACTTCTTAATCACTAAGAAAGGCTACGACGAAAAGCCAGATACAGGCTCTATCGGTAACACTGATATTGAAAATCCAAAGAAAGAAGACGCTGGTAAGACAGAAGGCTCAAAAGTTACTGAGCATACAGATAAGCTATTTAACATCTTTGCTATATTAAAAGAATCAAATGGCTATATCGATAAAGTACTTGTTAACTCATCAAACGGTCAAGCACTTCCACTAGCTCATGTCAAGATCACAATGACATTACCACAAAATTACGATGGTAATTTTGCTGAATATATCCACAAATCTGGTCTAAAATATGAAGACCAAGGCAATGGAAAATATGTTCTTGAACTTGACACAAAAGAGTTTGGTAATAACCTTATAGAAGAAAATGGCAAATATTATTTGAAGAATGCAGATGGAAGTAAGGGAACTGAGCTAAAAAAAGCTACTGACAATGATCTTACAAATGCACTTCTTACTGGCAAAGACGGTAAAACTTATGTTGATGCAGAAGGTAAAGAACATAAAGTTACTACAGTAGAAGTTTTAGAAAATGAAACAAATAAGCCTACTGACGATGTATACAGACTTGTAGACAAAACAGTGCAAAAGAAAAACGCGGAAGGCAATTTTGAAGATGTATGCATATTAAATGACAAAAACATTGGTACAAGCAATGGATTAACTTATGAACTTCGTGGCGACACACTTCTTATCTATAAGAAAGAGGATGTCAAAGATGTTTATGATGGTCATGTATCAAATAAAGACAACGAGGCTGAACCAAAAGTAACACCTACCAATGAAGGCAAGCAAGTTACTATTAAAGAAACTGAAACTAGTAAAGATGAATCTTATGGTGGAACAATAGTTGAAAATGCTATCTTTGATAAAGATGGTAAATATCTTAAAAAATCAAGTGACGAGCTTAAAGGTGAACCAGAAGCTTTAATCGACCAAAACGGCAAAAAGTATACAGGCAATGTAATTTTAACTGAGGATGAAAAGAAAGCCGGATTTAAAGAAATCGATGGTAAAAAATACAATATTGTTACTAATGGAGTTTTTGAAAAAATCACAAAAACTGTTGGTAGCAAAGAAGTAACTGAATATTATATCATTGATGGTTTAAGCTATAGTGATAAACTTTCACTTATTGATAAGTTCGGACGTAAAATGGATATTGGCGTTACAAAAAATGATGATGGCACATATACTTTTACAAAAGACAAACATGATCCTAAAACATCAAATGGTACAACATTAATTGTTGGCAATAAAGATGAACTAATTTACGTTAACAGTAAAAATTATAAAGTTACTGATACAAACGGACTAGAATATATAGTAGGTAAATACTACTATAACGGAACAAAGCTTGTAGGTATTACTGAAAAAGATAAAATCATCGGCGATAAGTATTATCCAGACCTAGTTAAAGCTCTTCTAAAGAGAAAAACAATAGAAACTTACACTACAGATGATGGAAAAAATCTTGAAGTTCCAGACAAAGCTAATAAGCTATATGGAAGTGACAAGAAAAAAGATTACTACAAAGATGGCGATAATTTTTATGCTAAGCAAACTATTGGCGAAGGCGAAAATCAAAAGACTATCTTTGTAAGTGAAAATGAAGTTTTAACTGAAGATTCAGTAAAGAAAATCGTTCAAGTTTATCAAAATGGAAGCCAAAAGCTAGTTGATGTTGACAGTATATTTAATGCTATTAACCAAGCAAAATTCCAAATCAAGTTCCCGGGCTTCTTAGCAGGTAAAAAAGTTGTTTATACTCTAAAGACAGATATTGCTGCAGATTATGAACACATAAATACTGATGGAAATAGTGAAAGAATTTCTATCTATAAAGATAAAGATGGAAATCATATGAACGCTAAATCAGAAAAAACTATCAATAAGTATTTCACTTTAAAGAACGTAGAAGAAAAGAACTATAATTTCTTTAAACAACATCCAGATGCTTTAGAAAAGAATCTTGATTATCATTTCTTTAATATCTTCTTCCGTGATGGAAGCGATAGACAAAGAGATGTTTATATTGGAGATTTATTAGATCTTGAAGAAAAATCTAAAACAGATGAAAATTTAAAGAAAACTAATAAAAAAGAACTTGATTTATTAGCTAAATTAAGAAAAGAGCTTAGAAGATTAACTGGCAATGATAATGCTGACTTTAAGTATGATAATGGAACTTTAACATTTGTTGACGGTGATAAAGAAATTAATGTTAATCGTACACTTCTTTGGAAAGTTGGTTTCAAAAATCCAGATGGAGCTTTATTCCCAGAAGATTCTGACTCTGAAATTACTATCGAAGACCACAACATGGACAATCGTTTAGTATATGATGAGATCATCATCAACCATACTAGAAAAAAGTATAAAGAAGCAGAAGAAGCAGCTGGCGAAAACTTTAAGGGAAATAAAGAATATTTCTTCTTAGATCAAATCAAGAGAATCTTCCTTGGAGTAAATCCAAATTATAAAGATTATAGATTTGTTCCAGCTGGTGAAAACTATTTAATTACAAGAGCGGACATTGAAGCTGCTTTAAATAGTTTAGATTCAAATAACGAAGGTACAATAACAAAAGGCTCTGGAGAAAATGCTATTTCTTATAAAGTAAGTTATGATCCGACAACAGCTCAAATTAAAATCAAAGTATTTGATGCTTTCTACAAACAACATAAGCCTACTAATACAGATAAAAACCATTTTAAAAGCCCAGTACAAAAAGGCTATCAAGAATGGGTAAAAGGCAGAATCACTGAATTTGATAAAATTACAGCAGATGATGTTAATGGATTTAAGACTGATTTTGAAAGCTTCATCAAGTCAACTTATAAAGAAACAACTGATTGTTTCGGAGTTTTGACACATAAGTTTGACGAAATGATTAAGAAAATCAATAGTGACAAAACTTTAAATGATAATGCTAAAAAAGAAAAGATTGCAGAATTCAAAAAAGCATTTAAAAAAGAGCTTGAAAAATTAAATCTTGCTTATCTTGATATTGAAAAGAATGGTGGAGACTACAAATTCGACGATATGCGTTTCAACGCATTAAGAATCGAATTAGAAGCTGGTCAAAGTATCGGCGGCGCTATGGACAGTACAAAGAAAAAGTACCTAGGCATCACATCAGTTATCGTTCCAGACATTGACATACCATATACAGATGAGTTTGGCGACAAGCTTACAAATAAAGATTTATATCTAAACCAAGAAGTTAAAAAGATATTAAAAAATGGTATTGGAGAAGGAGCAAATAAGAAAATTTATAAAGAAGCAGACCTTAATGATGAAGCTAAGTTTAGAAAAATCATGGAAGAAGCTTATAAGAGAGTCAATGCTCTTAAGGATGACAAAGGTAATTCATTAATCAAAGATTTAGTTAAAGTTAATGATGGTAAAGTTGGTATCGAAAAGTATAATGTAAAACGAGGTAGTGAGTTTAAATACAATGACTTTGCTATTGGCGAAGGCGCTGACAAGAAGAGCTTAAAGGATAAAGCTGGTCACACAGTTAACCCATACTTTGTTGGCGATGGAGAAAACCCTATAACAGCTGATAAAAATATAGAAAAATATTTAGAAGCTTATAAAGGCAAGATCAATGTAGACGAATTTAAAAACTCTGATCTATACAAAGAGCTTACGAATCCTGAAATCGAAATCGGTCTTTACTATATGCACGCACTTGGATACAACAGAGCTAAGTTTGCCAACAAGGCTAACTACAAGCTAAACAAGGTTCATCAAGGCCCTGGTATCTTTGGCAAAGAAGATAAGTGGAAGAACAAAGTGTGCTATCCAGGAATTGGTCAATGTATCGAAAATGCTGGCGGAAAAGATTTCCCAGCAGAAGAAGGCGGCCAAACTCAAGATGAAGAGAAGATGAAGGCAGAAGATGACTTCTCACTATCTTATTCACCAGCTGCATCAAATTTCGAAAGTGAAAATCCTAAGTTTGATAAAAAATCTAAAACAGGCAAGATTGATTTTTCAAATGATGAAGATAAAGACAAGAAAGTTGATTACACTATAGAATTGACTGTTGACAAACTAAAAACAGATCAAAAGATTGGCGGAGACTCAACAAAACCTATAGATCCAAAGGCAGCAGAGAAAGAAGCGAAAAACTATAACAAACGTGGTTACTTTGTTTACAAGAACTCATTAATAATTGACTTCTTACCAGAAATCTTTAGATTTGAAAATGGTTCAAGTATGACTTTAACAATTGATGAAAAAGCCTTAACAGCTAACGGAGCTAACACTTATGAAGGATTTGATATCAAAGACTTTAAAGCAAAAGCAAAACCAATCTACGTTGAAAATGTTTATGAATATTTGGAAACATTAAGTGGAGATCAATATAAAGCTTTAGACCAAGCTATTAAATTAGCTGAAGAACAAGGTAGGCTTGATAGAAATGGCAACAAACATGCAGTTCTTGCTTGGTTACCAAAATTTGAAGCACCACATGGTTCAAAGAAACCACAATTTACTTTAAAGATTAATCAACTAGTAGTTGATAAGAAAAAATTTAAAGAATACGAAGATCATAAATACAGTGGAGAAAAGTTTACTAACCATGCTGTCTTTGATATATTCTACGCTAATCACCCAATAACTATCACAGATGGTCATAAGGGAAATGTTGATAAGACAATGAGAATCTATGATGAAAATGGTAAAATTGTCAACAAAGATAAAGCTGAAGAATGGTTCAGAGGCTATGTTGAACTTAAGTTTGGCGATCAATATGATTACAAAATTAAGTATAAACACATAAAACCTGGCTATGTAGATATCAACTCATCTAATAGAGACAAAGAAGCTGAATTCGTAGACTTCTTTGCTACTGATAATAAGAACAATGGCTTCAGACCAGTATTAAGAGAGTTATTAGATCTAAAAGATGGTTTCTATGCAGAATATTCTTTAGATGGAAAAACTTTCTTAAGTAAAGAAGAAATTCAAGCAAAAATTGCTAAAAATGAAATAACTCTTGGTGACATTCTTGGTGTAAAGATTAAACACGAAAGAGGCTTTGAAATTAATAAAGAAGTTGAATTCGTCCTACCAATGATGATTCCTAATCTTGATGCAAAAGTAGAAAACGGAAAAGTTTACTACATTGGTCAAGACGGTAAGAGAGTTGAGCTTGGCGATGCTGATAAGTTCTTCAAACTTGATCAACTGAAAAGTTCTGACAAAAAAGATGATATGTTTACAACAAACTCAGTTGAAGGCTCTAACACTGTTACTGTATATCTTGAAAAAGAAAGATTCATCAGAGTATTTAAGGAATTCCTTGCAGCTAATGGTGAAAAGCTAAAGAATCTTGATAACTTAGAAGCTAAATTTGTTGTATACCAAATAATTAAAGATGAAAAGGGTAATGTTATTAAGAAAGAAAAAGTTGGCGAGTTAAAAGCTAATAAGGCTAATGACTTCACTGACATGCTTGATCATCTACCAATCTTTAAGAAGACAACAACTATCGAAAAAGATGGTACTGTTAAAGTTGATGTAGTTAATTACGAGTATGAGCTTGAAGAAACTGCAATGCCAGGCTTTGAATCAAAGGTTTATAAGCTAGATGATAGCGATAAACTTGGTTTTGTATGGCAAGCTAAAAACACTGAAAAACCAGAAGAACCAGAAGAACCAGGAGAAAATCCTAAGAAAGAGCCTAAGAAAGTCACTGTTACTATCAGAGTTAACAAGACTTGGGAAGTTCTTAATAACGGATCAACTCCAAGCATTCAAGTTGAGCTATATGCTAATGGTAAGGCTACTGGCAAGATCTTCACATTAGGCAATGGTAACTGGAGCGCTGTATTTGAAAATCTACCATCTAAGGATAAAGATGGTAATGACATCATCTACACTGTAGTTGAAGTCGGTTCAGCTGATGGCATTACTATGATCGATGATAGAAAGTTTGAAGTTATTTACAAGACAAACGCAGATGGTAGCATCACTATATTAAATAAAGAAGTGCCAAAGGAAGAAGAAAAGGATAAGGAAGAGCCTAAGAAGGATGAGCCTCATGATGACGAAGAAGAAAAAGATCATGATCAAGGTAAGAAAGATTTACCTAAGACTGGTGTAGCTGAAGACTTAGCTAGCATCTATTTTGCCTTCGTATTATTACTCGGCTTAGTATTTATCAAAAAGAGATATCTTGTAAAATAAGGAGATAGTATGAAGAGATCAAAGATATTAATCAATATACTGATTGTTATAACAAGTTTATTTTTAATATACAAGGTCTACTCATACATCGACGTAAAAAGACAAGAGAAAGAGTCTGTGGACATCTATAAGAAGATTGAAGATATAGGTCTTAAGAGGACTAAGGACGCGGGCGAGGATCATGGTGATGCCTATAACGGTGCTGATGAAAATGATGATGACGCAAAGAAGGTCGACTTTGATGCGCTTGAATCCATTAGCAAGGACATCGTCTCATGGATCGAGTCGGATGAGGGAAGTATAGACTACCCTGTCGTAAAGGGCAAGAACAATACTTACTACCTTTATCACGCGGTCACTGGCCAAAGGAATTTGGTCGGATCCATCTTCATGGACTACAGAAACGAATCGATGGCGGACCCGATGATCATGATCTACGGACACGTGGTCAAGAACGGTACGATGTTTGCTTCGCTTCACGAGTTTAAAAAGAATCCCACTGAGACTGGCTTTACTATATACACAAGGGAGCAAGATTTTAGAACCACTTGCGTCCTTGCTGCCAGAGTCTCGGGCGAGACGTATATCAATCCAAAGGATTACAAGACTTTTGAAAAAAGAAAAGAACTCTACAGCTTTCTTAAGAAGCACGCCGTGTACGACACGGGCTACGAGCTTAAGGAAGATGACCAGATCATTAATCTAGTCACATGCACTTATGAGGCCAAGAATCAAAGGCTCATAGTGATGACGGTTGTAGATAGATAAGAGATGCCTCTATGTAGTGATACATAGGGGCTTTTCTTTTGCCTTGAATATGGTAATGGCGCTCGCTGCACCACTCGCGTTTTGATTATTTACTTAGCCTTAACGCGCGTAAAACGATTTTTTAATAATGATAGTTTAGTATTATATATAAAGGATAAAAGATATTTTTCATGGGGGACTATAGATACATATAAATGATACATTGATAAAATTTTATGAAAACGTGTTTTACTATGATATTTTCTTATACATTCGTATTCCGCACAATTCTACTTTACAAAAATAAAGTTCTATGATATAATATATATAAATCAAAGGAGAATGATTTAAATCAGTAAAGGACTATAGAAATATTACGCAAAATATAGATATGGGGTGATGATATGCTACTGATTGAAACTTTATTTATTGTACAAATTTTCATATTCGTATTCTTTCCTACTATGAAGGAACAAAATAAACTAGTGGAAGGAATCAACAACTGCGAAAGCGAAATTAAGTTCGAGAAAGTACTTATCAAGAATGACTCCGAATGGGACTCTGCTTTACAAGAAGTTTATGACATCATTAAAGGACGAAGCGACTGTAAGTTTGGTGTCACGGACTTCCAGAAGATTTCGTCTAGCTACAGTAAGTCGAGGCAGACGCTGACCATTAAGCCTAAGTTTAAGCAAGATATTGGCACATTAAATGCTAAGAAAGCTAAAACTGATGGCTATGCAAAGGAATTAAAAAATTTGGTTGAATCTTGGCCTAAGAATCTCAGCGACATACAAAAAATTGAAAAGATCAACGACTACATAATGGGTAAGTCTGACTACTACTACGAAGTGCTTAACAGCGCTCAAGGTGATAACATGACTACAAAGAATGGTTTTTATTACTATTCTTGGCAAGCCATCATGGACGAAGGCAAAGGTGTATGCGAAGCGTACGCTGGGTTATTTAACCGTATGTGTGAGCTATGCGGCATTGAATCAGAAACTGTTACTAATGCTGATCACGCTTGGAACAGAGCAAAGGTCAATGGCGAGTGGAAATACTTCGACGTAACTTGGAATGACACTACTAAAAAACCTAGGAAGTACTTTAACTTAACTCAAGCGCAAATGGCGGCTGACGGCGAACATTAATTAACATTAGATATTACGGCTGTATAATATCTATTGGGGAGTAAAACCTCAATAGATATTTTTTTGATAAAA
>UQDI01000003.1 GCA_900539725.1 uncultured Eubacteriales bacterium
ATTTAATAGAAATAAGCAAACCCAGGAAAAAATTCCTGGGTTTGTCTTCAGTCTGACAGGGAGCTTCGGCTCCCTGTTTTCATCTGTAAGCTAATTTTATTTTAATGAAATTTTTTATTTTGCTCCTAAAGATTCCATAAGTTTACTATAGATTTCACTATCGTGATAAGTTCCTTCATATAGTTCAGCTGTTGCGCCTAGTGCATATATAGGTACTGGAACTGCTGTATGAGCAAATGTTGACCAGCCTATACCAGCTTTATTGTCAATTATATGAGTTAGTGTAGCGCTAAATGGATCATATCCGCCATATAATAAGTTTGTTTCTATAGATTTAGTTCTTTTGTCTTTTTCTTTCATTGATTCAGCAAAAGCTGCTTTCAATTTGCCAAGTTCATAATCATTTAATACGAATAATTCATCTTCCTTCTTAGTGTTTTTATCCTTAACTATTAGTCCAAATGATTCCTTTACTAATTTTAGTGCATCTTCAAACTTAAGATTCTTGTTGTTTTTCTTTAATTCTTCAAATTTCTTATCGAATTCAACATAGCTTAATTTTTGCTTGTCAAATATTTCAAAGTGTGTGTCGTATCCTGTTCCTTGATAGCCAAGGCTTAGTCCGCCTGTTTCGTGGTCAGCAGTAACTAGGATTAGTGTTTCATCGGGATGTTTTTTATAAAATTCTATAGCTTCTTGAACTGCATCGTCAAGTGCAAGCACTTCATGTATAGATGAGAAAGCATCATTAGCATGGCAAGCCCAGTCAACTTTACCAGCTTCAGCCATGATGAAGAAGCCCTTTTCATTGTCTAGTACTTCGATAGCTTTTCTAACTGTATCTCTTAAAGTCATATCACCCTTCTTTTGATCAAGTGTATATGGCATAGATCCTGAATCTTGTATTCTTTCAGTAACAGCAAATACTTTACCAGTATTTTTGTTAATCTTTTCAAAGTCCTTTTTTGTTTCAGTTACTGTGTAGCCATTGGCTCTTAAAATATCATAAAGATCTTTTTCTTTTTTGTTCTTATCGTCACCAGTTCTGTGTTCTAGTGAACCACCTGCGAAGTAGTCAAAGCCACTTGCTGCCATTTGTTTACCTATTTCGTAGTATTGTTTTCTAGATGTAACGTTAGCATAGAAAGCTGCTGGTGTTGCGTGATTTAATGTAACAGTTGATATAATACCTATCTTTTTGCCTTGAGCTTTCATCTTTTCAGCAACAGTAGTAACGTTCTTTTGAAGATCACTTGTCTTACCTATTACCCCAGAATGAGTTTTATTGCCTGAGCTAATAGCTGTAGCAGTTGAAGCTGAGTCTGGGCAGAAGCTTGTTGAGTCTTCAGTGTTAACAAGACCAACTGTTGGGAACTTATAAAACTCTAATGGTTTTATCTCTACTTTATCCTTGTTTCCAGTGTAGATTTGAGCAGCGTTAACTTGAGCGGCTCCCATACCATCACCTATAAACAAGAAGACATACTTAGCCTTTTTTGCTTTTTTGCTTTCAGCATAGCTTGTTTCGCTTAAAAATGAAAAACTAGATACGAATATAGCTAGTACTAAAACTAATACAAAGAATTTAAAATTTTTTTTCATGAAATTCTCCCCTTTCTTTGTATTGATTATATTCTTCATATGTTAAAAATAAATGTAAATAATGTAAACTTTTTGTAAAAAAAACCTCCCTAGCATTAATTAGTAGAGAGGTTAATAAATATAATTTAATAATTTTTATTCAGTTAATTTTAAGAACTCATCTATTTCTGCTTTTATAGTTTCTAGTGATGCGTCGAAGAATTCTTCCTTAGTAACGTCTATGCCAACTGATTTACAGCAATCTTTAATACTCATCTTGCCTGTGTTTCTTAGAAGTGTGTCATATTTTTCTATGAAGGCATCTCCTTCATTCTTATATATGCTGTATAGGCCTCTTGCGAACAATAGTCCGAAGCAATATGGGAAGTTATAATAACCAAGGCCGCTGCTGTAGTAGTGAGACTTGCATATCCACATGCCCTTGTTAAGCTTTTCTGGGTCTAAGCCATCTTTGAAAGCTTCTTTTTGGGCGTTCATCATGATTTCATCGAAGTCATCTGCATCAAGGGCGCCATTTTTTCTTCTTCTAAATACTTCATCTTCGAATAAGAATCTTGAATAAATATCAACAACTGTTTGTGCTGCGCCTGAAATAATATTTTCAAGTATAAATATCTTTTCATCGTCGTTCTTAGCATCTTTAAGAGCAGCGTTATATGTTATTGTCTCAGCAAATATTGATGCAGTCTCTGCTATAGGCATAGTGTAATCTTGATTGATAGGCTTTTCTTGGAATATTACTCTTCCATGATAAGCATGACCAAGTTCATGAGCAAAGGTAATCATCGAGTCAAATGTGCCACCGAAGTTTGCTAATACTCTTGATTCTTTTATTGCTGAGCAGCTTGAACAAAATGCACCACCAACTTTTCCTTCTCTAGGCTCTGTATCTAGCCAATTGTTTTCAAAGGCATGTTTAGCAAAATCACCTAATTTATCTGAGAATGAATAGTATTGCTTAATAACAAAGTCTTTTGCTTCATCAAATGTGTAAGTAATACTTCCCTTGCCTACTGGCGCGAATGTTTCGTAATAAGGAAGCTTGTCGTAGCCAAGTAATTTTGCTTTTCTATTGAAGTACTTAACGAAGTCTGGTAGATACTTTCTAACTGATGACCACATTGCATCAAGTATCTCTTTATCAAATCTTGAATCGATAAGTGTTTTTTCTAATGGACTTTCGTATCCTCTTAACTCGCACTCATTAATAACTTCGCCTTTGATTGAGCTAAGTGACATTGCTACTGAATCTCTGATCTTGTCATAACATTCTTCTTCAGCTACAAAACTCTTTCTTCTAAGCTCCTTATCGTCTTCATATTGTAAGTTTCTTATAGCTGGTAGATTTATTTCTTTTACTTCTCCATTAGAGAATTCCACTTTGCTAGTTACTTTACTTGTTAAATTAGAGTGTAGTCTGTTCCACTCGTATGAACCTGTTTCTTTTATACGAGCAACAGCTATCTCTACGTCATCACTTAATGAGTGTTTAGCTTGTTCACATCCTTCATTTAAAATAAATCTATATTCTTTAAAAGCGTCATCTTCATCAATTATTTCATTGATGTCGTCTATGCTCTTTAAAAATTTTGTGTAGACAACATTTAGCTCAGTAAACTCTCTACCTATAGCTATAAGCTTTGATTTTTCTGTTAGTGCTTCTTTATTGTTAACGTTTTCACTTAAGTTTAGTGAAACATAACCATATAGTCTTGCAGCATAGTTTTCTATAAGATTGGCTTTGTCTACATATTGAAGTAAAACTTTTTTCTTGTCGTCAAAGTTATCTGTGATAAATGCTTTTAAATCTTTTACTTCTTTTAATATATTGTCATAGTCTTCTTTGTATTTAGGGTCTGTAAATGATTTATAGTATGCCGATAAATCCCACTTCATAATATTCCTCCTCTTTCAAAAAGAGGGTAGCAAATTGCTACCTTCTCTTAATAATTTTTATTTCCAACATTGATTCTGTTGATTGCCTTCTTAAGCGCAAGCTCTGCTTTGAATGTGTCTGTACCCTTGTCTTCTAGTCTCTTGCTTGCTCTTTCCTTAGCTCTCTCTGCTCTGTTTATGTCTATCTCTTCTTCCCATTCGCAAGCGTCTGAGACTACAGTTATATTATTGTTTCTCACGTCAATATAACCGCCAGCGCAGGCAGCGATCTTTCTTTCATCTCCATCTTTAATAACAAGTCTACCAATATCCAGTATTGTTACCAGTGGAGAGTGATTAAGAAGTATTCCTACGTCTCCTTCAATTGTTCTAGCGACAAGCATGTCAATCTCGCCTTCGAAAAACAATTTGTCGGGTGTAACAACCTTAAGATATAATCTATTCATTATCTTGCCTCATACTCTCAGCTTTTTTAACAGCATCATCTATAGTTCCAACGAATAAGAATGCTGATTCAGGTAAATCATCATGTTTACCGTCAAGTATTTCTTCAAAGCCTCTGATAGTTTCGGCTATAGGAACGTATTGACCTTCTATACCTGTAAATTGTTCAGCAACTGAGAACGGTTGTGATAAGAACCTTTGTATTCTTCTTGCTCTAGCAACAGTTATCTTGTCATCTTCAGATAATTCATCCATACCAAGTATAGCGATGATATCTTGAAGTTCTTTGTATCTTTGTAGTATCTCTTGTACACGTCTAGCAACTTCATAGTGTTTTTCTCCAACTACTTGTGGATCAAGTATTCTTGATGTTGAATCAAGTGGGTCTACCGCTGGATATATACCTAATTCTGAAATTGAACGTGAAAGAACTGTTGTTGCGTCAAGATGGGTAAATGTTGTTGCTGGTGCAGGGTCTGTTAAGTCGTCGGCAGGTACGTAAACAGCTTGTACTGATGTGATTGAGCCGTTCTTTGTAGATGTGATTCTCTCTTGTAATTGACCCATCTCTGTAGCAAGTGTTGGTTGATAACCTACTGCTGATGGCATTCTACCAAGAAGCGCAGAAACTTCTGAACCCGCTTGAGTAAATCTGAATATATTGTCAATGAAAAGTAATACGTCTTGGTGTTTTTCATCTCTAAAGTATTCAGCCATAGTCAAACCTGTTAGAGCAACTCTCATTCTTGCTCCTGGCGGTTCATTCATTTGACCGAATACTAAAGCAGTCTTGTTAATAACACCAGACTCTTTCATTTCGTAGTAAAGGTCATTACCTTCTCTTGTTCTTTCTCCAACGCCTGCAAAAACTGAAAGTCCACCATGTTCCTTAGCGATATTGTTGATTAACTCTTGTATAAGAACAGTCTTACCAACACCGGCACCACCGAATAGACCTATCTTACCGCCTCTAGCATATGGAGCTATAAGGTCGATAACTTTGATACCAGTTTCAAAGATTTCTCTTGATGTAACTTGTTCATCATAAGTAGGTGCTTGTCTGTGTATTGGATCGTATCTGTCATACTTAGCCTTAGTATCTTCATCAATGTTTTCACCTAAAACGTTGAAAAGTCTTCCTAAAGTTTTATCGCCAACAGGCACCTTTATTGGGCTTCCTGTATCTATAGCTTCAGCGCCTCTAACTAGTCCGTCAGTAGATGACATTGATATACATCTAACTATATCGTCACCTATATGTTGACTTACTTCAGCTATAAGCGGCTTGCCATTTAAATCAATTTTAATCGCGTTAAGAAGGTTTGGTAGAGAATTTTGTTTAAATCTTATATCAAGAACCGGTCCAATTATTTGTACAACTTTACCAATATTTTGATTTTCCATAATTTCACCCCTTCTAATTTAATGCATTTGCACCTGAGACTATCTCAGTAATTTCTTGTGTAATTTGAGCTTGTCTTGCTCTGTTGAATCTAAGAGACAAACTCTCAAGCATATCGTTAGCATTATCAGTAGCATTCTTCATAGAGTTTCTTCTGGATGCTTGTTCTGAAGCTGCCGACTCAATCATAGCTCCAAATATAGTTATTGATATATAATCCTTAACTAATCTATTTAAAACTTCTTCAGCAGATGGTTCATACTCAATAAGTCTGTTCTCCATATTGCCGTCCTTTTCTATAGATTCGGCTGGTAATAGCTTAACCATACTAGGCACTAAACTTAGTACAGTAGAAAAATGAGTATAAACTAATAGAACTTCATCAATTTCTTTTTTTCTGTATAAATCATAACAGATGCTACCTATCTTAGCAGCATTATTATATGAAGGTTCTTCTGAAATATATGAAAATTCTTCTACTATGCCATCGTATCTTCTTTTAAAGTACTCTCTTGCTTCAACACCGACAAGTATAAACTTTGTTCCTACTTTGTCATCAATATATGACTCAGCTTTTCTTATTACGTTAATGTTATAACCACCAGCTAAACCTCTATCAGATGTTAAAACAATTATGAGTCTATTTTTAACTTCTCTTCTTTCAAGTAAATCATACTTAACACCCTTAGTGTTTGCTAGTATTTCTCTTATACTTGATTCAACAGTGTTATAATATGGCCTTGTAAGTTCAAGTTGTTTTCTTGATTTACGAAGTTTAGAAGTAGATACTAATTCCATAGCTCTAGTAATTTGCTTTATATTAGATACACTTTTTATTCTTCTTTTAATTTCTTTACTTTGTTCAGCCATAATAAACCTCTAGTTAAAAGTCTTTTTAAATTCTTCTATCTTTAGTTTTAGCTCTTCTTTTATTTCATCAGTTAATTCTTTTTTCTCTAAAATCTTCTTAGCAGTTTCACTAGAAGTATTTTCCATGTACTCTAGAAAATCATTTTCAAAAGCCTTAACTCTGTCTACAGGAATATCATCAAGATATCTGTTAGTAACAGCAAATAAAATCATAACCTCTTCTTCGACTTTTAAAGGTTTATATTGTGCTTGTTTAAGTATTTCCATGATTCTTTGACCATGATTTAGCTTGTCAGCAGTGTCCTTGTCAAGCTCAGAACCGAATTGAGCAAATGCCAATAATTCTCTGTATTGAGCTAGTTCAAGTTTAATACCGCTTGAAACTTTCTTCATAGCCTTGATTTGTGCAGCTCCACCAACACGAGATACCGATAAACCTGCGTTTACTGCTGGTCTTTGTCCCGAGAAGAATAATTGTCCTTCAAGGAAGATTTGTCCGTCAGTAATTGATATAACGTTAGTTGGTATATAAGCAGAAATGTCTCCAGCTTGTGTTTCTATGATAGGAAGAGCTGTTATAGAGCCTCCACCTAATTTATCAGATAATTTTGCTGATCTTTCAAGTAGTCTTGAGTGTAGATAGAAAACGTCTCCTGGGTACGCTTCACGTCCTGGTGGTCTTCTAAGCAATAGAGACATTGAACGATAAGCAACGGCGTGCTTTGATAAGTCATCGTAGATGATAAGTACGTCTTTACCTGCATACATGAACTCTTCAGCCATAGCAGTTCCTGCATATGGAGCAATGTATTGTAGTGGTGCTAATTCACTTGCTGATGAGCTTACTACTATAGTGTAGTCCATCGCACCATGTTCTTCTAGTACATTAACTAATTGAGCTACAGTTGAGTTCTTTTGACCAATAGCAACATATATACATATTACGTCTTGATCCTTTTGATTTATTATTGTATCTATGGCGATGGCAGTCTTACCTGTTTGTCTATCGCCTATAATTAACTCTCTTTGTCCTCTACCTATAGGGATTATGGAGTCAATAGTTTTGATACCAGTTTGTAACGGTTCAGATACAGACTTTCTGTCGATGATACCTGGCGCATTAGCTTCGATAGGTCTATACTTTTTGCTTTCAATTTTGCCTTTTCCATCGATAGCTTGTCCTAGTGAATTAACTACTCTACCAATAAGCGCGTCGCCTACTGGAACTTCAACGATTCTACCAGTTCTTTTAACTGGGTCTCCTTCTTTTAAGTTCTTGTCACTACCTAAAAGTACACAACCAATATTATCTTGTTCAAGGTTTAGTGCCATAGCGTATACGCCACCAGGTAGTTCAAGTAATTCACCAGCCATAGCATTATCAAGTCCGTAAACTCTAGCTATACCGTCTCCAACTTCAATAATAGATCCAACTTCAACCGTATCTAATTTTTTGGCATAATTTTTTATTAATTCTTTTATAACTGAGCTAATTTCCTCTGGTTTTAACCCCATTTAGATACTCACCTCACTATTATTTATTAATTCTTTTCTTAATTCGTTCAATTGACCTTTTAGTGTTGAGTCGATAAGCTTGTCACCGATCTTAACAATTGAGCCACCTATTATAGAATCATCTAAAACATTTTTTAGCTTTACATGAGACTTTAAAGATGCAGTCAATTTTTCTTCATATTTTTTTATTTCTTCATCACTAAGACTGTTTTTAGTAATTATAGTTCCATTTAAAATATTGTTGTCTATATCATACAAATTGTTGAATTCATCGATTATAGACGATATCATGTCAAATCTCTTAGCATCAATTAAAACATATAAAAAATTCATAGTTAAAGTAGATAGATTTTTTCCATAAATATCTTTTACAATATCTTTTTTATCATTATTTGATAACAATGGATGTTTAAATACTTCCATCAGTCTAGGGTTTGAATCAATACTTTCCTTTACTAAGCTTAGCTCTTCATAAACTAATTTAAGACAATCATCTTCTTTAGATGCTTCAAACATAGATTTTGCATATAAAGTAGTAGCTAATTCTTCCATTGTCCACTACCTACTTCTTCTATAGACTTTTCTATGATCTCTTTGTCTTTCTTCGTGCTAATATTTTCACCAATTAGTTTTTCAGCAGCTAAGATGGCAATATTAACCATATCGCCTTTCATTTCGTCCATTGCCATTGACTTTTTATTAGCAAGTTCTTTATCAGCTTTTTCCATAATTTTTCTAGATTCTTCTTTAGCATCACTAACAGACTTATTAACGATATCGTCAGCTCTCTTTTTAGCTTGATCGACTATATCATTTGCTTCCTTTTTAGCTTCTTTTAACTTAAGCTCATAGTCCCTTAATGCTACTTGAGATTTCAAATTATTTTTCTCGCTATCTTCAATGTTCTTCATTACATAGTCTTGTCTTTTCTTTAGTAAATCTTTTATAGGATAGTATAAAAATTTACGCAAAATAAAATACAATACGAGAGTGGCTGTAAGCTGAACAAGCATATTGACTAAATTAAAGTCAACGCTTACATTTAAGCCTTCCATACTAAACTATACTAAAGGTTTAACTAAGATAAGAATTAGGGCAATAACTAGTGAATAAATACCTGTTGTTTCGGCAACAGCTTGTCCTAAAATCATTGTTTGGATGATATCACCTTTAGCTTCTGGTTGTCTACCTACTGCTTCAGCTCCTTTACTAGCTGCAATACCTTGACCAATACCAGGGCCTAAACCTGCTATCATTGCTATACCAGCTCCTAAAGCTGACATACCTAAAATAAAATCGTGACCTGAAATTCCTTGCATTTAAAATTTCTCCTTTCAAATTTAATTTTCTTCTTGTCCCATACCCATTGCAATGTAAATCATTGTTATCATTGCGAATATGAAAGTTTGCAGTACACCTGAGAATACATCGAAGTAGATGTGAAACCATGGTGCTACTATTGGTGTAAGTAAATTACTTACGTAACCTAGCGCAGCATATACAAGTGCCATGATTAATGAACCACTGACTATGTTACCAAATAAACGGAATGATAATGATACTGGAAGCGCAATATCACCTATAATGTTTATTGGGAATAGTATAAAGATTGGTTCAAAATAACCTTTTATGGAATCTTTTAAGCCATTAACTTTTATCTTGTTATAATGAATCAAAACAAAAGTAATTAGCGCTAATGTGAGTGTAACATTAAGATCTGATGTTGGCGGTTTAAAGCCAAATAGTCCCATCAGATTCGCTGTCAATAAAAACATCATCAAGCTAAGAATGTAAGGTGCAAAGCCTTCTCTGTTCTTTCCCATAGTTTGTTCGATTAGTGAATCAATTGATGTAACTAAGGTTTCCAGAACACTAACAAGGCCACTTGGTCTAGCTTTGTAATCTGTCTTTTTAATTTTGCCATAACAAATAAAGATAAAAATTACTAATGCTAAGACAACTATCACCGAATTGATAACGCTTGGTGTTAGTGAATATACATTCTTACCTATCTGAAAGCTTATCGACAATTCCATCTTATTACCCCCTTTTCATATATTCAAATCTACTGATTTGTGTAATTATTTACCTATGCCAAAAACTTCAACTATAATAATTGAAAATTTGATCATAGTAAAGCCTATTGCTGTCGTATAAAAATCGAAATTAGGATTCTTATATGCTGCATAGAGTATTATACCATATAATAAGAGTCTTAGATAATAATTATTTGTAGTAAACCTCTTACTAGCTTTAGCATCTTTTTCCACTGCCTTGATTGCATTTCTGTACATAAGCCTGAAGAATAGCACACTTATGAGTGTTCCTAAGTACAAACCTAAGAGTAAATCCTTTCTGAAACCAAAAAAAATTACAATAATAAGGCTTGAAACTATAGCTAAAATTATAGCAACTCTTATATATTTAAACGTAAAATCTTTATCTTTTTTCATCTTTATCTTTTTCTTGATCTTTATTATCTTTTTGTTTTACATAGTATTTGATGCTTCTATAGAAATTATAAAAACCTGCTAACACTCCTATGACTATGAAAATTATAGAAAAAGTACCATCTGTCTTAAATAATTTGTCAAGTCCATAGCCAACAAGGTAGGAAATAACAATGCTTGATACTATGTCTATGCCGATTTGACCAACTAAGGCTAAAGGTTTTAGTTTTTCTATCATATTATCACCTTACTCGTATGCTTTTAAAGCGCCAACCATATCTGTAGTCTTTAACTTTTTATGAACTATAATCATAACCATGAAGATAAATACATATGTTAAAGCTGCAGAAATAACATAGTTATACCACATAATGTGCGAAACAAGTTGAATGTTCATAGGCGTAATATATTCAAGAATTAAATTATTTAATCCAATACCGCCTAAGAAGCCCAAAAGTATTCCGAGTGTTGATAAAAGTATCGTTTCCCTATATACATAGCTTGTTAGTTCGCGCGGATAAAAACCGAGAACTTTTAGTGTAGCTATCTCTCTAATTCTTTCAGATATATTAACACTATTTAAATTATATAAAACTACAAAGGCTAGAGTCGCTGATACAAACAATATAAGTATTATAACATATGTTAAGTTTGACAACCAGTCTTTAGCTATGTTTATAGTTTTGAATACATTAAACACATACATTACACTGTCAATTTTTGAAATTTCTTTAGTGAAATTGTCTTTGACCTTAACGTCATTACTGTTTAATTTAATTATATCTGAATTATAATCATAATCTTTCTTGAATACTTCTTCATAATAAGTCTTTGAAACATAGGCATAATGTCCTAAGTAGTTTTCATTTATATCCTTTACTTTCATTTTGTAGTAATTATTATATGAATCTCTTAGTTCTATCTCATCGCCTACATTTTTACCTAAAGAGTCTAATAGCTTTTTATTAACAATAACTCCATCGTCTGGGATTGTCATTTCACCATTGTTATTTAAGTGAACATACTCAGAAAACTTTTCGTTGTCATCAATAGCCATAAGTATAACATTTTGATCCGGTATATCAACAGTATCTGCTACTAAATTCTCTGTTCTTATAGACATTTTGTCTTTAATTTCTTCATTATTATTTACAAAATCGTCATAATCTTTCAATTTATTCTTAGAAAAATCTTTATCATAATTTACAATTACGTCATAATCAAATATTTTTCCATATTGTCTATCAATTACTTGAGCAACTGATCCTTTTAATGCAAAACCGAAGAATAAAAGGCTCATGCAGCCCGCAACTCCTAGCAAAGTCATAAACATTCTTGACTTATATCTAAATGTATTTCTAAATGTTACTTTGTATAGGAAGCTTAATCTCTTCCATATAAATGGTATTTTCTCTAAGAATATCTTTGATCCTGCCTTTGGTGCTCTAGGTCTCATAAGCTCGCTTGAATTATGTTTCAAATGCTTTGATAAAACTATGCTTACTGGAACCACTATTGAAAAGTACGAGATAAATGCACTGATTAGTGGGAAAGTCACATTAAAATATGCTATTGGCTTTTTAAGTGTAAATGATGCTGAATATGTTTTAAATACCATATTTGTTAATATACTTTGACCTAGTGCTATACCTATAACTACGCCTAATGTTGTCGCTACAAATCCATAGAATAAATACTTCTTATATATATCAAAGTTATTGTAACCAAGTGCTTTGAAGGTACCAATTTGAGTTCTTCTTTCTTCTGCCATACGCATAAGTGCTGTTAAAGCTACTATTGAAGCGATTAAGAAGAAAAATGCTGGGAAGACTAAGGCTAGTATATCCATTCTATAACCTGAGTCGTAGAACAATTGTAGACCTTCGATATTTTCTCTATCTAAGATATTAAATGTCGGTCTCTTCATGTTCTTAAGAACTCTTTTTGCTTCATCTAGATCGCTCTTGGCGTCTTTTATCTTTTTATCTGCCTTTGTCTTTTCTGAATCATATTTTTCGATTCCGTCATCATATTCTTTTTGACCATCAGAAATTTTCTTCTTAGCATCATTAAGCTCTCTAAGTCCAGAAGCCTTCTTGTCCTCAAACTCTTTAAGACCGGTGTTGTACTTTTCTAAGCCTTCGTTATACTTATCAAAGCCTTCGTTAAGCTTAATCATGCCTTCATCGTATTTAGCTTTGTTCTCAATATAAGTTACTTCTAGCTTATCAATATTTTCTTTTAATTCATCTAATTGTGCTTTTGCCTTATCTAGCTCCTCTTTGCCTTTTTTAAACTCTTCAGCTTTATCCGCTGGTATACTTGCTTCTGGAATTCCAGCCATAGCCTCTACTGCTTTGTCAAACTCTTCCTTTTTAGCAGTATACTCAGTCATAGAGCTTTCATAAGTATCTTTTAGTTCATCTAGTTTAGTCTTTAATTCATCTATTTGGACTTTAGCATCATCAAGATTGCTTTTGTTTTCATCTAGTGTGATTTTGCTATCTTCTAATTCTTTTTTACTGTCGGCAAGCTTTTTCTCAGCTTCACTTATTGAGTCATTGTATTTCTTTTGACCGTCTTTATAAGATTTATTAGCGTCATCTAATTTTTTCTTTGCATCATCAAGCTCTTCTTTAGCATCCGCAAGCTTTTTCTCAGCATCTGCTATCTTGTCATCAGCATCGTCAATTTCTTCTCTAATATCAGCTTTTATGCTTTCAAATTTCTCTATAGATCTCTCATTAAATGCGGTTATTAAATCTCTTCTGTTTTCTCCAACTATATTTTTATATTCTTTATCTGTTGTCTTTAATCCATCTGTCCCATCAATAATAATTCTTGCTTTGCTCTCATCCGTATCATTAAAAGCATCTTTAAGAACATATGCAAAAGAATCATAATCTCCTAAGCCCTTCTTGCTAGTGCCTTTCATTACCGTAGACATATTCTCAGGAGAAATAACTTTACCAACTACTTTGAATTTGTAATTCTTAAGTATCTTCTTGTTCTCAAACTCAAATTTGGACTTTTTACTGTCAAATTCTATAGTATCTCCAATATTAAACGAGTGTTTTATAGGGTATGCATCGACAACTATCTCATCGTTCTTCTCTGGCAATCTGCCCTCTACAAGTTTAGGCATAGAAATTTTCTCAGGAAGTGACTCTAGATTAATTATTGTTTCGCTTCCTTTTTCAAGAACGTCCTCGCTATAGACATATTCTATGTCTTTAATGTCTACTACAGATTTAATTATTTCTTTATCTTTATCCTCTAATGAAAATTGTGAGTTTAGATAAATATCCGCTAGATTTGACTCATCTATAAAAGTATCTGCTGTTTTTCTCATAAGAGGACCCACTGACTTTAGGCCAGTGTAGACAAATACTCCTAATGTGATTAAAAGAACTATAGAAATGAATCTGCCTGGAGAATTTTTGATTTCTCTAAATATATCTTTCCATAAAGCAGTTTTTTTCATAAAATCACTACCATTCTATCTCATCTATAGATTGAATATTATCATTAACAAAGATGTTTCTAACCTTTGAGTCGTTAATCTCTATAACTCTATTAGCTATTGGGGTGATGGCTTTATTATGAGTAATAATAACTACCGTATTACCGTCCTCCAAGCTCCTTTTTTGCAATAGCTTAAGTATCTTCTTGCCTGTATGATAATCCAATGCTCCTGTTGGTTCATCACATAACAATAGTTTTGGATTTTTTGCTATGGCTCTCGCTATAGCAACTCTTTGTTGCTCACCACCAGAAATTTGTGATGGGAAGTTATTTGCTCTGTCTTCAAGACCTACATCTATTAAAACTTGCATTGGATCAATTGCGTCCTTAACTATTTGGCTAGCTAGTTCAACATTTTCAAGGCAAGTTAAGTTTTGAACTAGGTTATAGAATTGAAATACAAAGCCTATATCGTATCTTCTGTAAGTGGTAAGTTCTTTTTCATTGTATTTTTGTATGTCTTTGCCATCGATAATTATCTCACCTTCGTCGGCTGTATCCATGCCTCCAATTATGTTTAATAGAGTTGATTTGCCAGCTCCGGATGGACCAACTATGACAACCAATTCACCTTTATTGAATGAAAAATTGATATCGTTATTAGCTACTATAGTGCTGTCACCCATTTGATATCTTTTATACATATGTTTTACTTCAACAAACATTTTCTCACCACTACCTTAAATAATTACTTTGAAAGCGCCTCGTCAATAGCCTTAGCAGCTCTCTTTCCTGCTCCCATGGCTTCAATAACTGTTGCACTTCCAGTTACTACGTCTCCACCAGCATATATATAGTCACGTGAAGTTTTTTCTTCTTCATTAACAATTATGCCGCCTTTTTCATTAAATTTGATTCCAGTACTTGTTTCTTTTATAAGTGGATTTGGTCTTGTGCCTAGTGCCATGATTACAACGTCAGCTTCTATTTCAAATTCTGAGCCTTCAATCATAACTGGTCTTTGTCTACCAGATGCATCAGCTTCGCCAAGCTCCATCTTTACGCATTTTACTTTATTAACATCGCCGTTTTCATCAGCTAAAATCTCTACTGGATTTGACAAGAACATAAAATTGATGCCTTCTTCTTTTGCATTTTCAATTTCTTCTCTACGAGCAGGCATGTCCTTATCTTCTCTTCTGTAAACAACTGTTACATTGGATCCAAAACGTCTTGCTGTTCTAGCGGCGTCCATTGCAACGTTTCCTGCACCTACTACAACTGTGTTAACACCCACTCTTATTGGTGTAGCAGTATCTTCTAGATATGCTTTCATTAAGTTTGTTCTTGTTAAATATTCATTTGCTGAGAAAACACCGTTGTAATTTTCGCCAGGAATGTTCATAAATACAGGAAGTCCAGCTCCTGTGCCAATAAATACAGCGTCATATTCATCCATAAGCTCGTCAACTGTAACTGTTCTGCCAACAATTGTATTTAGCTTTATCTTAACACCTAATGACTTAATATTTTCAATTTCTTTCTTTACTACTTCATCCTTTGGTAGTCTAAACTCAGGTATTCCGTATGTTAAAACGCCGCCCGCTTCATGAAGCGATTCAAGCATAGTAACATCGTAGCCAAGCTTTGCTAAATCTGCTGAGCAAGTGATTCCAGAAGGTCCACTTCCTACTACAGCTACCTTTTTACCATTATTTTCAGCGTTCTTAGTAAGTCTTATGCCGTGCTTTAATGCGTAGTCGCCTGCATATCTCTCTAATTTACCTATGGCAATAGCTTCGCCTTTCTTGCCTAAAACACAAGTCATTTCGCATTGATCTTCTTGTGGACAAACTCTTCCGCAAACTGCTGGTAATGTAGTGTAGTTGAATAAATCTTCAGCAGCTTCCTTTGGCTTATTATCAGCAAGTTTTTGAATAAACGATGGTATGTTGATATTTACAGGACACATCTTTACACATTGAGGATTTTTACATTGAAGACATCTTTTTGCTTCTAAGATACATTCCTCTTCTGTGTATCCATAACAAACTTCATCAAAATTATTGATTCTTTCCTTAGGATCTTGATATTTTATTTCAGTTCTTTTAAATCTATCCATTATCTCAATCCTCCTATTAAGTTGCAGAAGTGTTTACCTTCTTTTTCTATCTTAGAATATTGTCTTGATCTTCTTAAGGCTTCGTTCCAGTCAATTAAGTGACCGTCAAACTCAGGTCCATCAACACAAGCAAAAACAGTTTTTCCGTCAACAGTTAATCTGCATGCACCGCACATACCGCTACCATCTACCATGATGGTGTTCATTGAAACTATGGTCTTTATATTGTGTTCTTTTGTTTTTAAACAAGCGAACTTCATCATTATCATAGGTCCAACTACTATCGCATAAGTATATTTTTTGCCTTTATTTGAAATCAAATCTTCTAAGCAATCAGTTATAAGTCCGCTAAAACCATATGAGCCGTCATCTGTTGCTACATAAACGTTCTTAGCAACTTTTTTCATCTCATCTTCAAGTATAATTAACTCCTTGTTTCTTGCAGCTATTATAACGTCAACATCAACACCATGATCGTGCATCCACTTAACTTGTGGATAAACAGCAGCAGTACCTAAACCACCCGCTAGGAATATAATTGATTCTTTTTTTAATTCTTCTAACGGAATATTGATAAAATCACTTGGTCTGCCAAGTGGACCAGAAACATCCTTCAATGTGTCGCCTACATTAAGCTCACCAAGCTTTTGTGTAGTCGAGCCAATCTTTTGAACAGCTATCATAACTGTTCCTTCTTCAGGATTGCTATCGCATATTGTAAGAGGTAGCCTTTCTGACTTTTCATCGATGATAATAATTAAAAATTGTCCAGGTTCTGCTTTTCTAGCAATGTCTGGAGCTTTTATGTACATAAGAAATGTATTTAAAGCAATATCTTTTTTCTCTGTAATTTCGTACACTTTAAAAACCTCCTAAAAAAATAAATAAAATTACTCAAATATATCTATATAATATCATAAAACAATTAAATTTTCAATATTTATAAGCAAATAGGCCCATGTTTATGAGCCTAATTATCTTATTAATTTACTTCTTATTTTTACTTCTTAAAAATCTATTCTTATTGAAGTTTAAGAATAGGATAAATATCAAGATCAATACTTCAACAGCCATCAGCACTTGTACGAAGAGCTTATTTTGTTCAAATGTTCCGCCAAAGACCCTAAAGTACGTTAATAGTAGTGGAATCATAAGTATTAGTGCTAATATAAGCTTGTTCTCCATCTGTCTTTTGTAATAATAAAGATTGTCATCTTCGCCTAATATCTCCTCTATGCTCTCTCCTACTTTAGGCTTCATTAGTACATATATGTGTGTTGCAAATAAACTTGCCTTGTAGCTAATGTCTTGTGAGTTACTATCAAATGTAGCTGCCATAAACGAGAACAAAGAAATTTGAGAAGCGATTATAGGATATTGAAAAATCTCAATATCCTTTTTTCTAGCATAGGTTAAAAACGACTTAACATCCTTTTCTGGTCCCTTGAAGTAATATACCTTGTATTCATATTTAGATTCAGTTTTATCAAAATAAAAATATGAGCCTCTTAAATTGTTCAGCTTATAATTTTCTTCTCCTACTTTATTTAGCCATTTCTCCAAAGAATAAATAGGATCTAAAAACTTTTTATATTTCTTCACTAAATAACACCCTTTTGATTATTATTATCTATCGCCATTTCAAGTACTATAAAGGCAAAGCCAAAGACTATGGCTGGTATTACCCAGGCAAAACCTTCTGATCCTAGTGGGATTCTATCTAAAAAGCTTCTTATATTTTTAAAATCGCCAATATTAGCAATAGTATCTAACAAGCTTGCCATAAATGCTCCAAGTGTAGCTCCTTTATATATAGCTTTGTATTTTATTTTATTATCAAATATATTTAATAAAATGATTACAATAGCAACTGGATATAAAACTGAAAGTATTGGTCCTGAGAATGTTATTATTGAGTCAACTCCGTTTGTTGCGATTATTCCACTAAATAAACAAGTGAATATAACTATAGACTTGTATGTTAATTTGCCATGTGTAAGATCTGAGAAGAACTCTCCAGCTGTTGCTGTAAGACCTATGGATGTTGTTAAACAAGCTAAAGCTACTGTTAAAGCTAAAGCTGCTGTTCCATATTGACCCATAATCTTATTTACCATGAAAATTAAGTTAGCTACTCTATTTGGGTTTTCTGGATCAATAGTTAAATAACCACTGCCAGTTCCGCCGATGTAAACTAGTCCGCCATAAACAAAAGCTAGACAAAAGGCTGCTATGATACCAGATATAACTGTCATTCTAAACATGTCTTTTTGGCTAGTATATCCTCTCTTTTTGACACTATTAATTACAATAGTTGCCATAATTATTGAGCCTATGGCATCCATAGTTTGATAACCTTCTTTAAAGCCTTTAACAAAATTTTGTGTACTTCCTGTATTTTTTGGTACACCTATTGGCTTAACAATTGAAGAAATAATTATTGTAAATAGAATAACTAATAGTATTGGTGTAAGTATCGAACCTATCTTGTCAACAACTTTTGATTGATTTAATGTAAAAAATAATGTCAATCCAAAAAAGATTATAGATACTAGTATCGGGCTAATATTACCAAATAGTGGTTGAACTGCTATCTCATATGTAGTGGCGCATGTCCTAGGTATCGCTAATAAAGGTCCTATGCATATCATGATTAATGAGCCAAATAAAATTGAGAAAGTTTTATTTACTTTGCCTGCAACATCTTCAAGTCTTCCTCCTGCCTTTGCTGATGCTACAACTCCAAGTATTGGTAGTCCTATACCTGTCATCATAAAGCCAATCATTGCTTTGAACCATTGATCTCCTGCTATGGCTCCTAATGTTGGCGGAAAAATTAAGTTCCCTGCACCTAAGAACATCGCAAATAGTGCAAAGCCTACTACCATTGTGTCGATGATTTGTTTTCTTTTCACTTCCATCCCTCCATTACCATAGACATTATACTATATCTCCGAGCTAAAGTAAATATATTTTTAAGATTTTGTAACGTTTTAAAGTATTATTAGCAGCGCTGTTAGGTGCATTTAAATAGCAGTGATAAAGCGGCGATGATGAAGATTGATTTATCTATCTTGATATAAGCATCAAATGCAAGTTTAAGCAAAAAAAATAACTCACAGCCTGAGCCATGAGTTACTTTTAAATTTTTTTAATTGATTTTACATCATTGGCATTCCGCCAGGCATGCCACCTGCCATAGGTGCATCGTCCTTAGGAATGTCTGCTACTGCTGCTTCAGTAGTTAGTATCATTGATGCTACTGATGCTGCATTTTGAAGTGCTGATCTAGTTACCTTAGTTGGGTCAACAATACCTGATTTAATCATATCAACATATTTGTTGTTAAGTGCGTCAAAACCAATGCCAGGTTTTTCGTTCATAACATTTTCAACTACAACTGATCCTTCTAGTCCTGCGTTTTCAGCTATTTGTCTTACTGGTTCTTGTAGTGCTCTTAAGATTATCTTAACGCCTGTCTTTTCGTCTCCTTCAAAGTCATCAACTATAGCTTCTAGTGCTTTGATTGAGTCAGCAAGTACAGTTCCACCTCCTGGTACTATACCTTCTTCAACTGCTGCTCTAGTAGCTGATAGAGCGTCTTCTATTCTTAATTTTCTTTCTTTTAATTCAATTTCACTAGCTGCACCAACTTGAACAACTGCTACGCCGCCAGTTAATTTAGCTAATCTTTCTTGAAGTTTTTCTCTGTCGAAGTCTGAGTCTGATGCTTCGTATTGAGTCTTTATTTGTTTTACTCTTGCTTCGATTTCATCTTTTTCGCCTGCTCCGTTAACGATAACTGTAGTTTCTTTGTCAACTTTAACTTTTTGAGCAGTTCCTAGCATATCTATAGTAGCTTCTTTTAAGTCATATCCTAATTCTTCAGAAATTACCTTAGCTCCAGTTAATATAGCTATGTCTTGTAACATTTCTTTTCTTCTGTCGCCAAAGCCTGGTGCCTTAACTGCAACGCAGTTGAATGTGCCTCTAAGTTTGTTAACAACAAGTGTTGCCATAGCATCGCCTTCTATATCTTCAGCGATTATTAATAATGGTTTTGATTGTTTAACAATTTCTTCTAGTACAGGAAGAATTTCTTGTATATTTGTTATCTTCTTATCAGTTATTAAGATGTAAGGATTGTCAAGTTCAGCTACCATCTTGTCTGTATCTGTTACCATGTAGCTTGAAACGTATCCTCTATCAAATTGCATACCTTCAACTACTTCTAAAGTAGTGCCCATAGATTTTGATTCTTCAACAGTAATAACTCCGTCATTACCAACTCTATCCATAGCATCTGCAATAAGCTTACCGATTTCTTTATCTCCAGCTGATATTGAAGCAACTTGAGCTATAGCGTCTGATGATTCAACTTTCTTTGAATATGATTTAATGCTTTCAACAGTTTTATCAACTGCTTTTCTAATACCGCTTTGTAAAATCATTGGATTTGCGCCAGCTGCAATATTCTTAAGTCCTTCTCTAATTATAGCTTGAGCAAGAAGTGTTGCTGTTGTTGTACCGTCACCAGCGATATCATTTGTCTTAGTAGCAACTTCTTTTAATAATTGTGCTCCCATGTTTTCGAATTTATCTTCTAATTCAATTTCCTTAGCGATAGTAACGCCGTCATTAGTGATTAGTGGTGAACCAAATGATTTGTCAAGTACAACGTTTCTTCCTTTTGGTCCAAGTGTTACTTTTACAGTATTAGCAAGTATGTTAATACCTTCTTCCATTTTATGTCTTGCATCTGCATTGAATTTAATTTCTTTTGCCATATAATTACCTCCTAGTCTTCAACTACTGCAACGATGTCAGCGAATTTTAATACAGTGTATTCAACGCCGTCAATCTTTGCGCTTGTTCCTGCATATGTTGAGAATATAACCTTATCTCCTACTTTTACTTCTTTTGCCTTCTTTTCATCATTAGCGATGTCAGATCCTATAGCTATAACTTCAGCCATAACAGGAGCTTCCTTTGAAGCACTTGGTAGTACTATGCCCGATTTAGTTTTTTCTTCTGCTTCTAATTTCTTAATAACTATCCTATCGGATATTGGTCTTAATTTCATAATCTATTCCTCCTTATAATATTGTTAATATTTTTCTTGTTAGCACTCATCTCTATTGAGTGCTAACAATTATATTGTAGTAAATATACCTCAAATATACAAGATAATATAATCGCATTTATTCATATTTATCATTATTATTTATTTATTATCTTGCTTTTCCTCTTCTTTTTTCATCTTTTTATAATTTTCTCTCATGTAGTAGAAAAGATATTGCTGTGCATAGCCCGATAAATCGCCAAATCTTCTCATGCCGTCTTCTTGTATAAGTTTTTTATTTCTCTCTTCTCCACCGTAGTAAAGCTCTTCCATAACTCTCTTAACCCATACATCGACCGGGAATGAATCAGTTCTACCCAGACCAAAGAGTAGTATGCATTGAAAGACTTTCTCGCCTATACCAGGCACTTCTAACAAAGTTTTTCTAATATCGTTTACGCTTCTTTCTTTAAGCTCTTCAAAATCTATTATACCCTCTTGAACCATTTTTGAAGCAATAACTATCCTTTCAGATCTAAAGCCAGCTCTTGCATACTCCTTTATGTCCTCAGGCTTTGCACTAGACAGAGCAGCTGGGCTTGGAAAGGCATAGTACTCTTCTTCATCAAAAGGATTGTTAAGCCTCTGTCCATACATTTGAGATAGCTTTTTAATTGTGTTTTTTATGTTCTTAATTTGATTATTGGCACTAATAATAAAGGAAATATATGTCTCGAATGGATCCTGTTTAAGTATCCTCATGCCGCCGCCAAAGTCAATAGCTTTTCTAATAACTTCATCATTAGCTGATAGCGTCTTCTTAATTGCATCATAGTCGGTATTTAAGTCAAAATAGTTTAAGATATCCTTTTCATCTCTAAAGTCCCCTATTATTTCTATAGCATCATCTGTGGCACGTGCCTCCAAGACCACGTCCCTAAATATAAATCTATATGCTTCTTCATCTAGCTTTTTCCATCTGAATGCTTGACCGCACTCAAATATATGAGAAGGGACAAAGCTAGTCTGTCCCTTTAATATTATCTTATTCATTACTCTTTGTCTTTTTGTCCTCTCTTAATGCTTTAAATGCTTGTTTAAGCGTCATTCTGTTTCCGTATTGCAGTGTACCTAATCTATAGATATCGCATGCAAGCTTATATATGAAGTATGCTGATACTACTAGTATTGCAAAAGATATAGCTACTTCAACGATTGATATATTTACCATGCCCGCCCTAATAAACATAACGAATGGCGATGTCAATGGGAAGTATGATAAAAATGCAACAAAGCTCGATTCTGATCCAGATGTTAGCGCAAATATAGCTCCAAAATAAGCAAGTACTATTAATATTGTAGCTGATGATATTGATTGGCTAACTTCTTCAATCTTATTAACTAGTGCTCCAAGTGTAGCAAAGATAAATAAGTATAAGAAGAAACCAGCTATCATAAATAATATAAATATCGCTATGATTTGTATTGGTGCGCTTGTTATGCTAAATATGTCTGACCAATACTCTTTATTGAATAAGTATCCTACAGCAAATCCAATAAACAAGAATGATACTTGAATAACCGCACTTAGTACAGTCGCTAATACTTTACTTAGTATCAAGTACTTTGGTTTAGTTGATGTTATAAGCAGCTCCATAGTTCTGTCATTCTTTTCCTTAGCTACAGATGTTGCAGTTATTTGACCATAAGTTAATATTATCATATATAGCAAGAATAACAATATATATATAATAAAATAGTTTTGCTTAGAATCTTTTCCTAGTATCACTTCATTTATTTGGTATTGATTTTCTTCTAAGGCTTTGATTTTAGAGTAATCCATGCCTTCTGCTTCAATCAGTTTTTTATATCTGTATTCATTTAAGACTCTGTCTAAGCCATCACCCATATCAGTAAGTTTAGAGTTTAATACAAATTTTTGAACTGAATCTGAATCAATTATTGCTCCTCTATCCAGCTCTTTACTTAGTACATCATCTTTAAGTTTTTCTTCGTCAGTATATAAATGAACTTCATAATTACTTAAAAATGATTTTAATTCGCTTTCGTCAATACTATCATCATTTATAATTACACCTAGCTTTTGTGTCTTATTAAATTCGTCAGTGATAGATTTAAATAAATTCCCTTGTATAAGTCTTGGAACAAAAGCACCTAATAAGGCTAGAACGAAAAATACTACTGTAGTTATTCTATACGACTTAGTCTTTATAAGCTGTTTAAACTCAAATGATGTTATTAATCCAACTTTATTCTTCATCTTTATCACCTACCGCTTCTATGAATATCTCTTCTAGACTTGGTTCATACTTTGCTATGGCTCTAAAATTATCCTTGCTTATAGCAAACTTAGCTAGTTCATCAGCTTTATCACTTGTTTTAACGATGATGTCATTATCTTTGATGCTAACATTATCTTGTCCAGCTAAATCAAATATATCTTGTAAATAGTTTACTGCATCGTTGTAGAAGCTTATTCTTAGCTTGCCCTCGCCCATATTTTTCTTAATTTCTTTAAGATTACCAGTTAAAACATTTTTGCCATCTTTAATAAGAGCAATATTGTCACAGAAATTTTCAACGTGGCTCATTTGATGAGATGAGAATATAAGCAAAGTGCCACTAGCAACAGCTTCTTTGATTAAATCAATAAGTATTTGCGAGTTAACTGGGTCTAGGCCTGAGAATGGCTCATCAAGAATAATAATATCAGGCTTATTAATAAATGTCTGAATGATTTGTATCTTTTGTTGATTACCCTTTGATAAAGTATCAAGATTTTTTGATTTGTATTCGCTTAGCTTAACCTTTTCAAGCAGCTCAAGCGCATTGTCATGGCTTTCTTTTTTATCAAGTCCTTTAATCCTGCCAAAGTAAATTAGCTGATCAAGTATAGCGCTTTTAGCGTACATACCTCTTTCTTCAGGCAAATATCCTAACTTAATCTCTTTTCTGTCGATTGGCGCGCCGTCAATCAGTATCTTGCCGCTGTCAGCCTTAAAAACGTCCATAAGTATCCTTATGGTAGTCGTTTTGCCAGCTCCATTCCTTCCTAAAAAAGCAGTTGAACTACCAGAACTAGTCTCTAAATTAATTCCGTGTAAAACTTCTTTTCCCGCGAAGGATTTTTTAATGTCGATTAATTCTAACTTCATTATTTACTCTCCTTTCTAGGTCTTCCCCTCTTTTTAGACTGTCTATATCTTCCTAATTCCTTATCATATACAATGTCCTTTGCCCTATTGACATAATCGTCACTTGTGAAAGTGCCATCGTTTTTACATTTAAGTAAATAGTTTAGTGTGAATAAGCTCTCTGATAGTGGCACGTTCTCAACTATGATGTCCTTGTCTAAATCAAGCACAGTCGGAGCAAAGTTCCAAACCGCCTTTATACCAATCTTTTCATAAGTCCTAGCAACGTCCCTCGCACTATTACTAGTAACAGCTATGACTCCTATATCAATGGTATTGTTCTTGGCAAAGTCCTCAAGCTCAGAAATATTTCTAACTTTGATACCATTAAAGCTAAGACCTATCATATTGGGATTGCTATCGAATAACCCAATGAATTTAAAGCCGCTCGATTCAAACTCACGCGACTGTATTATCGCTTGGCCGATATTGCCAACGCCAGTCAAGATTAAATTCTTTTTATAATCAAGACCAAGAACGCCTTTGAGGTCCATGTATATAGTCTCAACATTATAACCATAACCTTGTCTACCCTCAGCGCCAAAAGTATTTAGATCGGCCCTGATCTGAGAGGCAGTAAACTTAGTGTAAGACGATAGCTCACTCGAAGAGACCCTATGTACGCCCCTTGCGTATAGGTCTTCAAAAATCACATAGTATATAGGTAATCTTTTAATTGCGTTTATTGTAATATCACGAGCCATATCTCCACACCTTTCATTATTAAAGCAATTATAGTATAACATATAGCGAATTTCTTAGCAATAATTTTTTCATTTATGTTATAATATAAACGAGGTGTTTTTATGACTGTACTAGCATGTAATAATATAAAAAAAGTTTTTATAGACAAGTTAATTTTTGAAAACGTTTCTATTAATATAAATGAGGGTGAAAAAGTTGCCATAGTTGGTATGAATGGTACTGGTAAGTCAACATTACTTAATATTTTATCTGGTATGCTTAATTATGATGAAGGCGATATATTTATTTCCAAAGATACTAAAATCGCCTATCTTGAGCAAAATACAACGATTAGGAGCTCTTTAAGTGTTTATGACGAAATGAAAAAGTCGATGAAGTACTTGACTGATCTTGAAGAGGAGCTTAGGAATTTTGAAGATATCATTGCCAAGGACCCTAGTCAAGAGAACTTGAATAGATATGCCTTTTTACTTGAAGACTTCGAAAAGAAAGGCGGATATACATATGATGCTGAGATAAAAAAGGTTTTAACTGGTCTTGGTTTTTGCGAAGAACAGTTTGGCCAAGCCTTTAACTCCCTTAGCGGTGGGCAAAAATCTAAGCTAATGCTTGCCAAGGCACTTATACAAGAATCCGACATACTTTTCTTGGACGAGCCGACTAACCATCTTGATATTGACTCAATGGAATTCCTTCAAGAATACATCAATTCATTTAATAAGACTGTTGTTATGGTCAGCCACGATAGATATTTTTTAAATGCTACATGTAATAAGGTTATTCTTATAAAGGATTACACAACTCATGAGTACAATATGGGCTACGAGCAATATATAAAGCAAAGAAAGATAAATGAAGCAATTCAAGAGAGAGCTTATATTAATCAGCAAAAAGAGATTGAAAGACAAAAAGAAATTATCAGAAGATTTAGGTCCTACGCTACTGAAAAAAGCATTATTAAAGCAAAATCGCGTGAGAAGATGCTTGCTAAGATTGAGCTCTTAAGTGATGTTAATGATGACAGCGAGATTAATTTTAAGTTTAGGATGAAGATTGAGTCAGGTAACGATGTCTTAGCCGTTGAAAATATCAATAAATCTTTTGGCGATTTTAAATTATTAAACGATATAAATTTTAACATATATAAGCGTGAACATGTTGGCATCATCGGTGCCAATGGTATAGGCAAGTCAACTCTATTTAAAATTATTCTTGATGAAGAAAGTCATGACTCTGGTGAAATACGCTTCGGAACTAATGTCAATGTCGGCTACTTCGATCAAGAGCTTGAAAAACTTGATGTGAACAAATCCATTGCCGAAGAGATATGGGACAGCTTCCCTCGCCTTACTTACTTTGAGTTAAGAAAAGCGCTTGCAAAGTTCTTATTTATTGATGATGATATATATAAGATGATTGATGAATTATCTGGCGGAGAAAAAGCTAGAGTTTCTCTATGTAAAATAATGCTTTCTGATGTAAACTTCCTTGTTCTAGACGAGCCTACAAATCACTTGGATATCGAATCAAAAGAAGTTTTAGAAGAGGCACTTAACTCTTACGAAGGAACTTTGCTTGTAATTAGCCACGATAGATATTTTTTAAATAAAGTTGTGAATAAAATACTTGAGCTTAAAGCCGATGGTATTCATGAATTTTTAGGTAATTATGACTATTATCTTGAAAAGAAAAAGCGTATGCGTGAGGAAGAAGCCTTTTTAGAAGAGCCTGAAGAAATTACAAAGACTCAAGCAAAGCTCAATAAAAAGCGTGAGAGAGAAGAAAAAGAAAGGCTTAAAAAAGAAAAACAAGCTAAGAATGCTCTAGAAAAAGAAATTTCAGAGCTTGAAAAACATAAGGATAAGATTCATAATGAGCTTGCAAATCCCGATATATACGACGACATAGACAGAGTTAACGATTTGAACTTTAAACTTACTGAGATTGATGAGAAACTTGAAACTTTATATGAAGAGCTTATTTATATGGAGGATTAAGATGTTTGAACTGAAAAAAGTAAAATTCAAAGATATTATTAGCATAGAGCATCTGTCTATTGGTGATAGTGGCCTTACTATGATTATGGGTCCGAGCGGCAGCGGTAAATCTACTCTCTTAAAAATGCTTGATAACCTTATTAGCCCTGATAGCGGCGATATTTTATACAAAGGCGACAATATTAAGACATATAAAGCACATGCATTAAGAAGAAAAGTTATTATGCAGTCTCAATTCCCCGCTATCTTTGATGGAGATGTGAGAGACAATTTAAATATAGCTAGAAAATTCAGTGATATAGATGCTCTTGATGATGAGAAACTAAAAGAACTGCTTGATATAGTTTTGCTTGATAAAGATCTTAATGATAATCCAAAGGACTTCTCTGGCGGAGAAAAGACTAGACTATCGATAGCGAGGGTCTTGGCAATGGATGCTGAAGTCTATCTATTTGACGAGCCAACGTCGTCACTTGATGAAGAGACCGAATACAAGCTTATAAGTAATGTGATTAAGTACTTAAAAGAAAGAGATAAGAAGATAATTATGGTATCGCACTCAGAAAAACTATTCTCCCTAGCTGATCAAGTGATTAGCATCAAGAATAAGACAGCGACGATTAAGGAGGCCTAGTATGTTAACTGAAATTTCAATATTACAGCTCGCCCTATCTTTTGTATTTATCATAGTACTTTTAGTAATTTCAAAGATAAAGGGTCTATCAAATCAAGGACTAATCATAGTCGCTTCACTTAGAATGACAATCCAATTAATTATAACAGGCTACTTACTAAAATACATTCTAAAGAGCGATAGTCCATGGATAACACTTTTGATACTTATAATTATGGAAGCGTTTGCAATATTTAATGTATACAAAAGAAGCAAGGTTAAATCTATCAAGCTTAAAAAGCTTATAGCTATATGCTTTATAGGATCGAGTTTAGTGTCAATATTCTACTACATCATAGTCGTTGTAGGCGTTAGACCGTGGTACGACCCAAGGTACTTCATAACTATCTCAGGAATGCTTATTGGCAATACAATGACGGGCATGAGTCTTGCTATTAACTCTTATAAAAATTCTCTTAATGACCAAAGAGATACGATTGAGTCGGCACTTATGCTTGGGGCAAAACCAAAGGATGCTGTGTTAAGAATATCGAGAGAAGCATTTAGCTCAGCCATACTACCGACACTTAACTCAATGCTCGGCATGGGCATAGTGCTTTTGCCTGGCATGATGACAGGTCAAATACTATCAGGCACTGACCCAATGTCTGCTATACTATATCAAATAACTATAATGATAGCCATAGTCGGAACTGTTGGGATAACTACAAGCATATTTACATCGCTTGCATACAAAGCTTTCTTTAATGATAGAGAGCAAATACTATTCTAAAGGAAAAGTAAATATAAAAAACAAACTCTACTAAAACTAGTAGAGTTTGTTTATATACGAATCTATTACCGACTCTTTCTTCTTTTCACTAAAAACGTTCTTCTCTCTCAAAATGTCTACAAGCCACAAAGCTTTCGAATGGAAGATTGCTTCATTATAGTCACTTAAGACTATCTCATAAAGCTTGCCATTTAAGAACTTTGAATTTGTTTTAACGTAGTACGCATCAACATTCTCAAAGTCAACCAGCCTTAGTATGCTTATAGTCGTTAAATCTTTTTGATGATACAAACTTAGCCCAGTGTTTTTGTACTCGACAAAGTACTTTTTGTGCTTGTTTGTGTTTTTTATCTCGTTTGCAAGCATCAGATAGTACTTAGCTAGCGAATTATAGTATTGGTAGTTAAACATGCCCTTTTCAAATGAATCAATCTTAATAAAAGGTTTGATGTTTAGACTAGTAATAAAATTGAAATTCTCTTGAAGAAACTCCTTCTTTGTCAAGTCACCGTTGTTGAACTGTATGATCAAAGAATGTCTCTTCTCGAAAAATACCTCAAAAAGATTTTTCCTCTTTACATAAAGCATTAAATACCACTTTCTAATTATTTAACTTCTTCTACATAACTCCTTAAGTCACTGTCTACTTCATCAGCTACGTAGTCAACGTTGATAAGTATGTCTACATCATGCTTTTCAGAAATTTCATCTAAATTCTTTACTAAGCATTTTAAATCTTCTTTCTTAATATCGATAATCTTATAAATACTGTCGATATAAATTTTTTCTAGGTCGAAGTCCATAGATAGCATTCCAAGCAAGAAGCCATAGAACTTTTCAATAGAATTTACACTGTAGTCGCTTAAGTTAATAAGTCTAACGTTAGTGTCTAGAGAAAATATGTGTTCGTCCTCAACATCTAAGAACGTAATGTTGCCGTTACCTGACTTAATGTCATCGTTAGCACCATTGATTAACCACTTAGTCTTTCCTGCACCTTTTGCTCCTAAGATTAATTTAACCATAAAAATCATCCTCCTTAAAATATTTACCTTGGTAATTTGATTTTCTTTTCATTTGTTCTAATATGGAATCTTTTATTCTCCACCAAGATTCGCCCCAGTTGCAATGAATCGTTCCCTCTTCATCGGACCTTCCGACCAATCTTTGTATAATTATATCATCTTTTATATGAGTTAAGAAAATTTCTACTCTATCTACATAGTCTTCTCTGTTTAAGAGTTTAAACTCATGAGCTTTATACATCTGGGCTATCTTAGTGCCTTCCATGATATATAAACTATGTAGTTTAACTTCATCCGTCTTTGTCATGTTAATGAGCATAGCGTCATTATATATGTCATCTACGCTATCCCATGGCAAATCAAGTATCAAGTGAGCTGCCTTTCTTAAGCCGTACTTTGATAATGTTTCACACGCATCTATATAGTCCTTAGTATTGTGACAACGGTTTAATATCTTAAGCGTCTCATCATTTGAGCTCTGTAAGCCCAGTTCAACAGTTATCTCAAGATTATACTCATCCTTTACATCCTTCAAAAACTTCATGTAATCATCAAAGATTAGATCAGGCCTTGTCGATATGTTAATTCCAACAACATCTTCTTGTATTGCGCTCATTATATTTTCCTTAAACTGATCTAGTGGCATATAAGTATTAGAAAAGTTTTGGAAATAAGCTATGAACTTAGTAGCCTTATGGTTCTTCGTGATATTTATCTTGTTTTGCTCAATCTGCTCTTTAACAGATAGTTTATTAGACAAATTCTCAAAGCTGCCTCCCTCTGCTGTGCAAAAGATGCAGCCGCCATAAGCCTTTGAGCCGTCTCTATTGGGACAAGTTATGTTTAAACTGATAGGAAGCTTATAAACCTTAGTGTGAAATTTATTTCTTAAGTACTCTGAATAGACTCTATAGAGTTTTTTCTCTTCCTCAAAGCTTATAATATTACTCATCTACCTCGTTTTTATTATAAAATTCTTCCATAAGTTCGTCTATGATTGCGTCATCTACGACTTCTAGTTCAACATCGACACCATTTTCATGCTCGATGTACTTATAAGGATAAACGTACTCTTCTTCCTCTTCTACGTCTAGTGGGAATAAGAAGATGTAGTCGTCTCCTTTGTAATTAAATAAATCAAGTACAGCGCATTCAAGCTCTGTTCCATCATCTAAAGTGATGATCATTGTGTCTTCGCAGTCACAGTCATCATGTTCGTGATCATGTCCGCAGCCGCAGTCTTCGTCGTGGCAGCAGCAATCGTGTTCATCAATAAAATCTTTATCTTTACTCATCTGTTTCTCCTCTTTCTAAAATTTGTTCGGAAAAGTCCTCAAAATTAGATATATTAACTAATTCAAGGCTTATATTTTTATTAATTTCGTTAATATTTTCATCAGTTATAAATGAAAGTTCAGGTTTTTTCTTAAACTCATAGCTTATTTGATCAAGGTAGTAGTTAATTATAAACTCTTTCTCTTCCTTTGACATATCCTTATTTCTAATACTTAGAGCAACTGATTCATAGAACTTGTATCTTAAGAATATTATGAAGCCCTCAAAGTCTTCAACATTAGTACCTTTTTCAATAATAAATATTATCCTAAAGAATAAATTCCACTTAAAATCAGTATTTATAAGTTTTAGTATTTCGTCACCTAAGCTTTGAGTGAAAGTATCGTTAAACACAGGCTTTCTCTCAAACTCTATATAGTTTGTTATAGGGCCAAGATTTTCCTGTATATCTGATAATCTCCCTACTAAATCAACAAACTCTTGTGATATATCCTTAGCAGATTTTCTTTGAGCCTTCATAAATAAGTACTCACTAATCATGTCGCAGGAGTCCTTGTAGTCAATAATATAACCTAAATCGCTCTTAACCTTTGATTTAAAAATATCATGTATAGTCTTTGATACAAGCTTAACAAGTTGCTTCTTCTTATTAACCTGTACGCTAGAGTCAGATCTATTAAGATGGTTATAAACACTCATAAGCTGCCTATCAACCATAGTTAAATTATCCTTAATAGTTGCCATGATGTCTATAAAGAAATCTTCTGTAAGTACGTAGTTGTAGTTCTTATATAAGACTTTATGGTCTATGTCTCCCCAGAAGACATTGACTAGTGACTTTATTTGAAGCTCAAAGTGAATCTTCTTGCCGTCATCATCAACATACTTGCCGTCTATCTTGTAGATTTCAAAACCATTCTTTTGTAATTGTGGCTGCTCTTCAGATAGCTTTAGATATATCTTTTTATTGATATGGCTTGAGTAGTAACCTCTGTCCTCTTTATAATTGAATAAGTTTAGTAAGTCTCTGTATATTTTCTTTTCGTCGTCAATAAACCTGCACTCAATTCTAACACCTATGATGTCTGAGATATTTTCCATAAGGTTCTCTGGCGTCTTGTACTCAGTGTATAAATTGTTTCTAAGTATCTTCTCTCTAAGTGAAGTAGCTTCCTTAACTCTGCCTCTAGCAGCTAGAAAGTGATCCTTAGCACAGAATGTATTAGTAAAGAAATTTTCCAAAATCTCTAATACTTCTTCCAATTTATCATTATTTTCTTCAAGTAAATCTATAGTGTCATCTATAAAATCAAATAATTCAAGCCTCATCAGCTCTCATATCCTTTCATTAAACAAATATTTCTGGTTTGTATTTATCCTTTAAGCTGTCAATTACTGCCTTAAATGCGTTCATTTGTTTAATTTGCATAACATGAGCACGCACTTCATCTTTAACTTCGTCAAATGATCTAGTTTTTGCATCATTAATCTCATTTAACTTGATTATATGGTAGCCAAATTGAGTCTTAACTGGCTCAGATATTTCTCCAAGGCCCATTGAGAATACCTTGTCGTCAAATTCCTTAACCATTTGTCCTCTGTGGAATGTACCTAAGTCTCCACCATTAGCCTTAGATGGGCATGCAGAGTGTTCTTTAGCAAGACTTGCAAAGTCCTCACCCTTATCAATTTTAGCCTTGATGTCCTTTGCTTTATCTTCATTATCAACTAGTATGTGGCTAGCAGATCTTGATTCGGGCTCAGAAAATTCATCCTTAAATTCATTATAATAGTTCTTAAGTTCTTCTTCTGTCGCTTCTTCACATTCAAGAGCCTTTTTAAAAGCCATATTAGTTAAGATATTTTCTTTAGCCTTCGCCATCTCAGCTTTGTACTCTTCACTCTCGTCTAGTTTTTCATCGATAGCATTATTATATAACATCGCTTGATTAACCATCTCTTCAACTAATTTTTTAACTCCGTCCTTTGATTGGAACTGCATAGTTAGTTGTGGTCCAAGCATATTTGCAAAGTTAACAACGTCTTCTTTTTTAATTTCTTTGCCGCATACTTTAGCGACTACTTCCTTATTTATTTCCAAAATATCCTCCTTAAAATTTAATCTTTCACATATTTATATTATCATATAAATTATTATTTTGCAAGACTATTTTTAAAGATGAAAATGTGTTATAATAGTCGTGAGAGGTGATTTTATGAAATATTTACTAGGTGGAGAGAACGAAAAAGTATATTTGAACTCTAAGATGCTAAATAGACACGGCATCATAGCTGGAGCGACTGGTACTGGTAAGACTGTTACATTAAAAGTAATTAGTGAAATGCTAAATAACGATGGCATCAACACATTCATTACCGATGTTAAAGGTGACATTATGAGTCTAGCTGAGAATGGCGAGAGAAGTGATAGGATTGACGAAAGACTTAATAAGCTTGGTATAGATGACTACCAAGTTGATAGCTTCCCTGTTGAAATTTTTGATATATATAAAAGAGGTGTTCCGCTAAGAGCATCTGTTACTGATATAGGTCCAGTTTTATTATCTAAGATGCTTGGCTTAAATGATGTACAAAGCGGCGTCATCGATGTTATGTATAAAATTGCCGACGAGAATGGGCTTAAACTTATCGATTTTAAAGATCTAAAGATTATGCTTAAGTATATGGCGGACTTCTCTAGTGATATTTCAAATAAATATGGCAATGTAGCTAAGCAAAGTATAAATGCTATACAAAGAACTCTTATTAGATTTGAAAATGAAGGAGCGATTGACTTCTTTGGTGAACCATCTTTCGATGTAGGTGATTTATTAGTGAAAAATGGTGAAAAAGGCACAGCGAATATACTTAACTGTACTGAGCTCTATCTTAACTCAAAGATGTATCAATCAGTTGTAATCTATCTACTTAGTCAAATATTCACTAGTCTTGATGAAGTTGGTGACCTTGATAAACCTAAACTAGTATTATTTTTAGATGAAGCTCACTTAATTTTTAAAGACTTAAATAAGCAAATGCTTGAAAACATCGTTACTATTATCAAGCTTATTAGGTCTAAGGGCGTTGGTATCTTCTTCGTTACGCAAAATCCTAAGGATATACCTGAAGAAGTTTTAAGCCAATTATCTAACAGAATCGAACACGCTTTAAGAGCCTACACTCCTAATGAGATTAAAAACGTTAAGTACGCTGCTGATAGTTTTAGAAAGAATCCAAACTTCGATAGTGAAAAAGCTATACTTAATCTAAAAACTGGTGAAGCCTTGGTCTCTACGCTTAATGAAGATGGTGAGCCATCCATAGCCGAAATTACTCTTATAAGACCACCCATGTCAAAAATTGGTATGATAGATGAAGCTGTATTTAATGACATTGTTGATAATTCAGATTTTAACTCTAAGTACAAAGAGCCAATTGACAGAGAGTCTGCTTACGAGATACTTAGTGAAAGATACATCCAAATTAATAAAGAGATGGAAGCTGAAAAAGCCGAAAAAGATGCACAAAAAGAATACAGAACAAAGCAAAATCAAAAGAAGAGAAATGAAAGTACTGCCGATAAAATTTTAAAAAGAGTTTTCAGCGCCTTTACTTATCAAATAGGTAGAACCGTCGCAAGAGACATAATGAATACGATTAAGAGAAAAAAATAATTTATAAATCAATGGCCAGAGCAAATGCTCTGGCCTTTTATACGCAAAAAAAAGACTAGAGCATCTGCCCTAGTCTTAGTTAATTTATATTCTTTCAACAAATATCTTTACAATCTTACCATTTAAGTCTGTTTCATCTACATCAAGTTCTTTGTATTCAATGCTATCTGCAACTGTTTCTTTTAGTATAAAATCTTTGAACTTTTCAAAAATAGCTTTTAATTCATCACTCGCTTCTACGGAGATTTTAATCTTGTCTAGTACATCAAAGTCATTTTGTTTTCTAAGCTGTTGTACCTTTGATATAAACTCTCTTAAGTAGCCTTCATCAAGAAGTTCTTCTGTTAACTTAGTATCAAGTATGATGAATACACCATTTTCCATTTCGACATTAAAGCCTTCTTTGGACTCGATTCTTACATCTACATAATCTTTTTTGATTTCAGTCGCTTCACCATTAAGCTCAACTGTTTGATTAGCGTGGTCAAGCTTGTCTACAAAGTCTATGCTATTAACATTTAGTAGATACTTAGTGAAGTCCTTAATCTTTGATCCAAGTATTGAACCAGCAACTTTGAAGTTCGGCTTCAAGTTGAAGTTCATGTACTTTTTCAAATCATCTTCGTAGTAAACGTTCTTAACATTAAGCTCTTCCTTGATTAAGTCTGTCAAATCCTCTAAGTCTTCTCTATACTTACCATCGATAACTATCTCGTTAAGAGGTATTCTTACCTTGATTTTAGCGTTTTCTCTTGATGATCTACCAAGTTTAACAAGTGTACGAACTAGATCCATCTTGTAAATAAGTTTTTCATCGATTAGGTCTTTATTAGCCTTTGGATAATAGTCTATGTGAACTGATTCTAAATCGCCAAGTCTTTGATAGAATTCTTCTGCTGTATATGGTGCAAATGGAGCTATGATCTTAGATACTCCAAGAAGTATTTCGTATGTTGTTTGTAAAACCGCCTTCTTGTCATCATCAAGTTCTGTAGCCCAGAATCTTCTTCTTGAACGTCTGATATACCAGTTAGAAATATCTTCAACTACAAAGTCTTGTATCATTCTAACTACATTTGTTAGCTCGAACTTATCCATCTCTTCTTCGATATTTAGAAGAAGTTTGTTGTATTTAGCAAGTATCCACTTGTCTATATCGCTTCTCTTTTCATATGGCACGTCTAATGTCTTTGGATCAATACCATCAGTTTGTAAATACATGTAGAAGAAGTTATATACATTTCTAAGTGTGTTAAAGAATTTCGAGCTGATATCTTTTAAGCCATCTACATCGACTTTCTTAGTAGTCCAAGCTGGTGATACATATAAAAGGTACCATCTTACAGCATCTGCACCATATTCATCAAATAGCTCGAATGGGTCTATGGTATTGCCCCTGCTTTTACTCATCTTTTTGCCATACTTATCAAGTACTAAGTTGTTTACAAGAACATTTTTATATGGAGCCTTGCCAGTCATATATGTTGATATAGCTAGTAAACTGTAGAACCAGCCTCTTGTTTGATCTATACCTTCGCAGATGAAGTCTGCTGGGAATTTGTGATCAAAGTCATCAGTATGTTCGAATGGATAGTGCCATTGGCTGAATGGCATTGCACCTGAGTCAAACCAAACGTCGATTACATCCTTTTCTCTAGTCATCTTGCCATGACAGTGTGGACACTCTAGATGAACGTCGTCAACATATGGTCTGTGCAATTCGATGTTTTCATCTATATCTTCAATAGCTTTTTCCTTAAGCTCTTTTCTTGAGCCAACGCTTTCCATGTGACCGCAGTCTTCGCACTTCCAAATTGGTAGTGGTGTTCCCCAGTATCTTGATCTAGATAGAGCCCAGTCCTTTAGGTTATCTAGCCAGAAACCAAATCTCTTTTCACCAACATAGTCTGGATACCAATTAACTGTATTGTTATTTTCAACAATTTTGTCTTTAAACTTAGTTACTTCTATATACCAAGATGGTTTTGCATAATAAAGAAGTGGTGTGTGGCATCTCCAGCAGTGTGGATAGTTGTGCTCAATCTTTTGTTTTCTGTATAATTTATTTTCTTTCTTTAGCTCTTCAATGATTAATGGATCAGCATCCATAACCCACATGCCTTTCCAAGGCGTGTCAGTGTATTTACCTTCTTCGTCAACTGGATTAAGAACTGGTAAATCATATCTTCTTGATGTGTTATAGTCGTCCTCACCAAAAGCTGGTGCTGTATGAACTATACCAGTACCATCTTCCATAGTAACGTAGTCGGCTTCTGTTATGAAGAAAGCTTTTTTGTCACATGGTAAATATGGTAGTAATTGTTCGTACTCGCCTCCAACTAGGTCTGATCCCTTCATCTCAGCTATTATTTCATAGTTTTCTGCGTCTTTTTCAAGAGCTTGTTTGAAAAGTGCCTTAGCTAAGTAAAGTATCTCGCCAGTCTCTTTATGTTTTATCTTAATGTAATCAAAATCTTTATTAACTGTTAAACTTACGTTTGAAGGAAGTGTCCATGGTGTTGTTGTCCAAGCAAGATAGTACTCGTTATCAGTACCTTTCTTTTTGAACTTAACATAAGCTGATTCAGTTTTAATCATCTCATATCCTTGAGCTACTTCGTGTGAAGCAAGTCCTGTACCGCATCTTGGGCAATAAGGCATAATCTTATGGCCTTCATAAATTAGTCCATCCTTAAACATCTTATCAAGAATATGCCAAGTAGATTCGATATAGTCATTATCAAGAGTTATATATGGATTGTCAAGATCAATTAGATAAGCCATCTTTTCAGTCATCTGTCTCCATAGTGACTCGTATTTAAATACTGACTCTTTACATTTTTCATTAAATTCTTTTACGCCATACTTTTCTATATCTTGTTTATTATGAAGTCCTAATTGTTTTTCAGTTTCAATTTCAACAGGCAGTCCGTGAGTATCCCAACCGGCTTTTCTATTTACATAGTAGCCTTGCATAACCTTATACCTGCAGACAGAGTCCTTTAGCGTTCTACCACTTACGTGATGTATACCAGGCTTTCCGTTAGCAGTTGGTGGGCCTTCGAAGAAAACATATCTATTGTCCTTATCTCTTTTATCGTTTGTTAATTTAAGTAGATCGATGCTCTTCCAATATTCAGATATTTGATGTTCTCTATCGGCTACGCGATCATTTGATAAAGCTTTTAAGTCCATAATTACCTCCTTGAAGCTTCGTACTTTGCTTCTATTTCTTTTCTAAGTTTATATACAAGCGTCTCACTATCAAGTTCTACGCTATTATAATCAATACATTCGCCCTTTTTAATGTCTCTTGTAAGGACTGCGCCTTCATTTATGATGGATATAGGCACTAAATTCTTTTCTCTTGACTTTTCAAAGTCTATGCACTTGCCATAAAATGTGTAGCCTCCGATGTAATCAAGCTTCTCGCCTTTCTTCATGTCCTTCTTAGCAATAGCAACTACATCTGAGTATGGTATTTCAGATATAGGTTTTATAGCTTCGAGCTTGTCGAAATGTGCCTTTAATACTGTGTTTATAGTCTCTATGCTGGTCAAATGGTAAGGTCTGTATAAAACATAATTTGGACCTTCGCCCATCTTTAAAAATCTCATTAAGTGATCAATCTTCTTTAATTCGCTCTTAACTATGACAAAGACGCCTGGCGCAATGCCATTGACATAGTCAACTATTCCGTATGAATTAAGCACGCCGCCTTCTGATTTAAGGCAAAGTTTCTTGTCAAGCGATTTGATATCTGATTTGATTCCGTGTCCACCATCGACATCCACTCTAAATCCAGTCGCATTGCTCATAGTAGCCATCTCGACCATGGTCTTAGTACCATCTACAAAGCTTGCAAGCATCTCTTTTTTAATGCCCTTTTCTTTGGCAGATTCACTAACAGTGTCCGGATTAGCTTCTAAATCGACTTCATTGTTCTTTCCTTTGCCAATGGCTAGAACATCAAAGCCCATTATTTTAGCTTCATTATAAAGCTCAAGCACTGTTCCCGGCTCGTCGCCATCGATGCCTGTATATATAAGTCCTTTTTCTTCAGCTATCTTTGAAAGTATGGTTCCAACGCAGACATCGCTCTCTAGATTGAATGTAATTACATTTTTGCCATTCATTAAAGCGTTGTAACTGATTTCAGTGCCGACTATTGGCTCGCCTGTCGCATCTATTACATAATCAATGTGTTCTGATTTGTATAAGAGCTCTTTGTCCTCGCATATATAATACTTATTTAAATCACTAATTTCGTCAGCGCAAGTGATTTTAATAATATCTTCTCTAGCAATACCTGCTGCAAGATAAGCATCAATCGCGTCTTCAATATGTCTTGAAGATATTAGTAAGGGATTTAAAACCCCGCTTTGTATATATTGACTTACCAGCGCCTTGCCCATAAAGCCAGCTCCTAGTAAGGAAACATTTATCTTTTTACCTTTTTCTTTATATTCATAAAATTTCTTTTGATAATTTATCAAGCCTTCCACCTCGATCTTATATCGTCATATGCCGCCATGGCAGATAACCACGCAAAGCTTAGATTGTAGCCTCCACATGGGCCGTCTATGTCAATGACTTCCCCGATGAAGTATAGTCCATGAACTTTCTTTGACTCCATAGTCTTATTATTTATCTCTTTACTATCTACTCCACCAAGGCTTATCTGACCAATGCCATAGCCTTTATTTTTTATAATATCTAATTCAAAATATTTTAATATATTTATTATTTTATGTAAATCATTCTCACTTAAATCCTTAGCAAGCATTTCTTTAGCAAAATCAAGTCTATCTATCACAGGAATTATAAGCCTTTTGTGTATAAGTCCAATAAAAAATTCATCTAGACTCTTGTGCCCTAAATCTTTTTTTCTTTCGCTTAATAAAGTAAACATTTCTTCTTCAGTAAAAGTGTAAAAGATGTCTATACTAAATTTATAAGCACTTTCCTTGCCCTTAATGTATCTGGATAATTGAAAAACTGTTGGCCCCGATAAACCATATTTTGTAAATAAAACGTCATCTACATCATCTTTAATAATCTTATCTCCCTTTTTTAAACTTAGTTTTGCTTTTACTCTAAATCCATCTAAGTGCTTTAAGTACTTATAATCACATTCATATGGTACTAGAGCTGGCTTTGTATCAATTACAGATATACCAAACTCTTTTATTTGCTTAAATAGATTGGCGTCTGAGCCAAATTTCGGCATAGCAGCGCCGCCGCAAGCTAAAACTAAGCTCTTAGCCTTGTAAATATTTGAGTTTTGATCTTTAATGATGAATATATCACCAGCTTTATGAAAGCTTTTTACAAATACATCAGTTTTTATATCTATATTGTTTCTATCATTTTCATATCTAAGTACGTCAAGGACGCTTGACGCTTGTAGTGACATAGGATAGACTCTGTCATCTTCCATATAGGGATATATGCCCATAGCTTTGAACTTTTCTAAAATTGTCTCATAGCCATATTTTTCAATTATATATGAAGTAAAGGCCTTGTCGTTATATGGGTTTTCATTAAGCTTGGTGTTAGTGTAGTTGCACCTGCCATTGCCAGTAGTAAGGAGCTTTTTGCCGACTCTATCGTTTCGCTCAAGCATAAGTATATTTAATTTATCCTTATTAAGAGCCCCAAAAAATAGTGCTGCTGCACCTGCTCCTATGACTATAGCATCATATATCAATTCTATCCACCACTTCTTTTAATATCTTTCCAAAACCTTCATGAAAAACAAGTTTTGCATATCTATCGTAAGATGTTTTATCCTTATTTATAATTACTAAATTATCTGAGTTAAAGTATCTAATTAGTCCCGCTGCTGGATATACCTTTAGTGATGTCCCAGCAACTAAAAGCAAATCCGCCATAGATATCTCTCTTATAGCTTCACTAATCACATTATCATCTAGAGCTTCGCCGTATAAAACAACATCCGGCTTAATTAATGCGCCGCACTCATCACAAGTACAAGCACCTTTTGAGTGCTTGATATACATTGCATCAAATTCTTTATGGCACTTAGTGCAATAAGACCTGTTAATATTGCCGTGTAGTTCAATAACTTTCTTGCTGCCAGCATCTTGATGAAGATTATCGATGTTTTGAGTAATAACTGCTTTTAGTATACCCATCTGTTCAAGTCTTGCAAGCGCCTTATGTCCTTCATTTGGCTTAACATTCTCATATATAACCTTATCTCTGCAAAAGTCAAAGAATATATCTGGATGCGCATGATAAAATGAATTGCTCAAAACCACTTCTGGTTCATATCCTTCATAAAGCCTGTCGTTATAAAGGCCACCTGCTCCTCTAAAGTCAGGTATACCGCTCTCAGTCGAAACACCTGCACCTCCAAAGAAAACCATGTGCTTTGATTTTTTTACTTCTTGGACCAAAAGGTCAATATCAAGCATCCCTCTTCACTCCATTAAGAATAGCGTTTAATAAAATACCCAATATAGCTGCTAAGCTTAAACCGTTAAGACTGATACTTTCAGTTATAGGAAGCTCTATAGTAAAGCCAAATAACTCTTTAAATAAACCGCCTGAAAATCCTATGAAAAGAATTGCTGCCATAACTATGATGTTTTTTATATTTAATTTAACATGATTATCTCTAATATTTCTAAATCCAACAAAGCCTATCATTGAGAATAGCATTATTGATATACCGCCCATAACTGCTTGTGGTATAGTCCTTAAGAAGCCTCCAAGCTTTCCAACAAAGCCTAGGATGATGGCAAAGACTGCTGCAAGTCTTAGTATTGATGGGTCGTAGTTCTTTGTAATAGCTAAAACTCCTGTATTTTCGCCATAAGTAGTGTTAGCTGGTCCACCTATAAGTGAAGCAAATACTGTTGCTAAACCATCGCCAAGTAAAGTTCTGTTAAGACCTGGATCTTCTACAAAGTTTTGTCCAACTACTGCTCCATTAGTAGTGATATCACCTAAGTGTTCCATAAATACAGCAAATATTATTGGAACAATGATTATAATGGCTTCAATATTAAACAGTGGCAAAGTAAAGTTTGGCACCGCAAAATATTGAGCATTATTTATTGCTGTAAAGTCAACAAGATGTAAAGCAACTGATAGTATATAGCCAAATATTACTGCAACGAGTATAGATATTTGCTTTAAGAAACCTTTAACTAAATATGGCCAAGCTACAGCAACTGCAAGTGTAAGTCCAGCTACTATATATGATGTCTTCGCCATATTAAACGCTGTTGGCAATAGATTGAAGCCTATAACTATAATCATAGGTCCAATTACTTGTGGTGGTAATATTTTTTGTATTTTTTCTATGCCTATGCCTCTAATGAAGAATGAAAATAATACATAGACCAAACCTGCTACCAGCATACCGCCTTGAGCGTATCTAAGATCGCCATATTGCTCAGCTACTTGCACTATAACTGGTATAAATGCAAATGATGAACCCAAAAATACTGGCACTTTTTTCTTTGTGCAATAGTGGAATATAAGTGTACCACAACCAGCACTGAAAAGTGCTACTGATGGATCAAGTCCTGTAAGTATAGGAACTAAAACTGTAGCTCCAAACATAGCAATCAGGTGTTGCAAAGCTAAAATCGATTTCTTAATACTAAGAGATGCTTTCATCTTATGCCTCCAATTCTTTTAATTTTTCTGCTTGTTCGTGAGTTAGTAAAGCGTCTATCATCTCATCTAAATCCCCGTTCAAAAAGTCTTCCAATCTATATAAAGTTAAATTGATTCTATGATCAGTTACTCTTCCTTGTGGGAAGTTATATGTTCTAATTCTTTCAGACCTGTCTCCTGAACCTACTTGGCCCTTCTTAAGCTTAGCTAGTTCATCATTTTGTTCTTGTAGCATCTTGTCATATAGTCTTGATTTAAGAACCTTCATTGCTTTTTCTTTGTTCTTTAATTGTGATTTTTCGTCTTGGCAAGTAACTACAAGTCCTGTAGGAACGTGAGTAATTCTAACAGCGGAGTCAGTTGTGTTAACGCATTGTCCACCGTGACCACTAGCTCTATATACGTCAATCTTTAAATCGTTTTCATTGATTTCGATCTCAACATCATCAGCTTCAGGCATAACAGCAACAGTAGCTGCCGATGTGTGTATACGTCCCGAGGCTTCAGTTTCAGGAACTCTTTGAACTCTGTGTACACCTGATTCGTGCTTAAGTCTTGAGTAAGCACCTTTACCATTTATCATGAAGATAACTTCCTTAAAGCCGCCTATACCAGTTTCATTTGTACTCATGACTTCAGTTTTGTAGCCTCTCTTGTCAGCATACATTGAATACATCCTGAATAAGTCTCCTGCAAACAGTGCAGCTTCTTCGCCGCCTATACCGCCTCTAATTTCTACGATTACGTTTCTGTCGTCGTTAGGGTCTTTAGGTATAAGCATAATTTTAAGGTCTTCTTCAGCCTTGGTAATATTTTCTTGTAAATTCTTTAAATCTTCCTTAGCAAGTTCCCTCATCTCGTCATCAAGGTTCTCGCCAAGCATCTCTTCAGTATCCTTAAGTTCATTTAAATAACCTTGATACTCTTTATATCTATCAACTATTGGCTTTAAGTCAGAGTATTCCTTCATTGTCTTTTGATACTCTTTCATGTCTTTCAAAAGATCTGGATCCATAACCTTTTCGCCAAGTTCTTTATACTTGTCTTCAATAAAATTTAATTTTTCTAACATTTTCTCATCTCCTAAATGCAGGCAGAAATAAATCTATCAAAGCCTTCAAGGTCTTTGTAGATTTTAATATCTTTATAATTATTCTTTTCTAATATATCTTTTACAATATTTCCTTGATCGTAGCCAATCTCGAAAAATACCATACGTTTAATCTTTTCTCTAGCCTGTCTAATGATTTTCTCGTAGTATTCATAACCTAAATCACCGCCCACTAAGGCAAGTTTAGGCTCCTTAAATATATCCCTTTCCAAGCCCATATACTCCTCACTAGAAATATATGGTGGATTCGATATAAGTATATCATAAGTTTCACTAATATTCTCAAATAAATCAGATAAAATGAAATTTATAGATAAATTGTTTAATTCAGCATTTTCCTTAGCTAAATTAAGTGCATCTTCAGAAATATCTGAGCAAGTTACATCAACTTTTGTATTTTCTTCTTTAATAGCAAGAGCAATGGCTCCCGTTCCCGTACACATATCTAATACACTGTCATTTGGTTTTATAAAGCTATTAACAATGTCAATTAATTCCTCTGTACAAAACCTAGGTATCAAAGCTCTCTCATCAGTTTTTAGAACAATGTTTCTAAAATACTTCTTACCTATGATGTAAGCCATGGGCGTATCGTTTAACCTTTTATTAAGAAGACTGAAAAACTCTTCTTCATTAATATCAAAATCTTTATTCAAGCTTAAAAACAGCTTATCCTTGCCCGTTATATGCTCTAGAAGTATATATATCTCGCCCATTGGATTAGGTATATTTTTTCCCGATGCTTCAATATCAGCTAAAGCTTTTCTTATAATATCTTTAACTACCAAGCGTCTAAACCTTCTTCACTAGGTATTACCTCTTTAACCGCCGCTATCGCTACTTCAACCATATCGTCATCAGGCTCTTTGACTGTAGCAATCTTTTGAAGCCAAAGTCCTGGTTTAGCAACTGCTCTACAAAAGCCCACGTTATCGTACTTGCCTATGAGTCTATTGATCTCATATGATATAGCAGCTACTAGTGGCAGAGCTATAATTCTAGAGACTACTCTCATTACTGGCGATGGCCATCCAAAGAATGACAGCACAACTATTGATACGAGCATAACCATAAACAAGAAGCTTGTTCCGCATCTTGGATGGTACTTGCTCATCTTTTGTACATTTTCAACAGTAAGATCAAGGCCATTCTCATAAGCAAAGATGGTTTTGTGCTCAGCGCCATGGTACATGAATACTCTCTTTAAATCCTTTTGATTCGATATTGAAGTAATATATATTAAAAATATAGATATCCTTATCAAGCCTTCAACGAAGTTTAGTAAGAATATATTATTGATTTTATCCTTTAATAAGTTAGCTATAAATGTTGGAATTACAACAAAAAGTCCTATAGCTATAAAAAAAGAAAAAACAAAAGTAAAAATATTAAACAAAGTATCTTTAAATTTACTAGTTTCTTTTTTGTCCTCTTCATCGTCATAAAAAGAAGCAGAATAATAGAGAGCTTTAGTGCCTTCAGACATTGAGTCCACTAGCTTGGATATACCTCTTATAAATGGGATTTTGAAGATGAGCTTATTATTCTTAGCTGAATCATCTTTGACCTTGACTTCTATCTCACCATCTGGTTTTCTCACGGCAACTGAAGTCATTTGTGGTCCTTTCATAAGTATACCTTCGATTAAAGCTTGTCCACCTATACTTGTTTTAAAATTCTTTTTCATTTTTTCACCTATATAATGAAAAATTAGCAGAAAAAAGTCTGCTAATTTTCGTCTTTTTTGTATCTCTTCTTGAATTTCTCTACACGGCCACCACGTTCAGTAAATTTTTGTTTACCTGTAAAGAATGGGTGACATTCAGAGCAAACTTCTACTTTTAACTCATCTCTTGTTGAGCCTGTAACAAAAGTGTTACCACATGCGCATGTTACAGTTACTTCTTTAAATTCTGGATGTATGTCTTTTTTCATTTATTTCACCTCTCTTACCTCATTAACCACTAAATTATATCATATAAATGTTCATATTTCAAGTATTTTTTATAAAAATATAATATTTTTTTCTTTATTAGATATTTTTAAACTCAATATCTATTTACTAAGGCCAGCATCTCTCATCACTGCTTTTATAATCCTTTGATTTTCTAAATAACCTGTCTTGTCCTCTTCACTCTCTTGAACAATTATATCTGGCACTGTTTGATCTAATTCATTAATTGAACCAGACTCTGTTACGCCCATTACATTTGATAATCTCATAACAAAAGCCGTATTAGGAAGGTCGATTTGCATTGGATCAAAGCCAATACCATCGCCAGCAGTTCTACTTCCAACTAAGGTAGCCAGTTTAGTTTCTTTGCAAAACGATGCTAGCATCTCAGCTGAAGAGAAAACTCCATTATCTACTAAAAGATATATCTTTCCTTTAAACCTAATTGAATCCTTGCTTGGCTTAACAGATAACTCCAAAGGTGTATAGCAATCAAAATCACTAAGAATCTTTTTCACATCTTCACTAAAGTGTGAGTTATCTAAGAATGTTTTTACATCATTTTTAAATTCTAACTGCTTATAAATTTTTTCATATTTTTCTCCTGATTTCATCAAAAAATAATTTTTCGTTTCATATTTTTTATCTACTATTTTGGGAAGTAAAAACTCTTGCCAATAATTGCTATCACCACCGCCATTGCCTCTTATATCGATTATTAAGAAAGGATAATCTTTTATTTCATTAAGATAATTAACAATAATATCTTTGTCTTGATTGATATATTGCTCACCTATAAGTGATTTGATTTTAATATAAGCAAGTTTATCTTTAATAATATTCTCTGTTATAAGATTTTTAGAATAATTCTTATTTACTTCATCATCGCTCTTCATATTTTCAGCAACATATTTTTTTACCGTTTCATTATTAATATTGTATCTTCTTCGAACGCTTTCTTTCTCATACATTTCAGTAATATAATGTCTCCAAGAATTCTTTGGCATAGGATAATAAGTCGTATACATAAACATTGCAAAATCTTCTGGCATTAAATGAGTATGTCCATTATGAAGCTCTGCTAAAACATAATTCATTCTACTAAAAAAGTCTGCATCGTTTTTTGACTCTGCAATATATGCTTCATACTTTTCTTTATTACTTAGCCAATCAATACCATATAATTTTTTATTAACTTCGAAAAATGGATAATGCTCTTTCAAGGTATTGTATGCAAAATTAAAATCTTCTATGTAATCCTCTTTACTTAAATTAAATTCTTTATATTCCAAGTCTTTTAAATTAATTGCCCTTATGTCATTAGTCTTAGTGTTAATATAGTTATTATAAGAAAAAATTGAGACTAAAAATAAAAGTATAATAAGACAAAATGATATGATAGCATTCTTTTTCATGATTTGTATCCCCTTCCGTGCAAATGTATATATAAGTATTATATCACATATAAAGTAATAATCAACTTAGATTATAAAAAACATACTTATTCAAAATCAATATGTTTTAGATATATCTTATTTAATTAATTCTAATGAGTACTTTGTTGTTTCATAATTAAGCTTTGCTTGAAGCGCCTTCATCTTCTTAAGATTCTCTTCAAGTATTTCTTTTGCCTCTTCAAATGAATGAAACTTAAGTATATTGTTTCCATCTATCTCTTTATTTTCATTTAAGTCATCTAAATCATCTTTTATTTGAAAGCTCATTGCGAATAGTCTTGAGAAGATTAAAACATTTTTCATTATCTCTTCATCTTTCTCAGCTAAAATGCATGGAACTAGAAAAGCTATATTAAATAGTCTTCCCGTCTTATTTAGTATCATAGTTTTGTACTCATCATAAGTATATTCGCCTATCTCGCTACTCTCCATGCGTATGTCTTCTGACTGACCAAGTATCATGCCTTTTACGCCTGATGATCTATACATATAGCTCATTGCTTTTAAAATGTTTTTATTATCATTATCTCTAAGCTTGTGAGCTAGGTATTCCATAGACAGGTTCAAAAGTGCATCGCCACACAAAATTGCGTTTGCTTCGCCATATTTCTTATGAACTGTAAATTTGCCGCGTCTATACTCATCGTTATCCATAGCTGGCAAATCGTCATGAACTAAGGAATAATTGTGAATTAACTCAAGTGCGACCGCAAAGGCGTTTATTAGCTTCTTATCTAGCTCCAGCTCATTTCCAAGGCTATATAGTATAAAGGGTCTAAGCCTCTTGCCTGCATCGTATGAGGCGTATTCTATGGCCTCTGAGATGACGTCATCATTAAGATATGGCTTAAGCTCCATAGGAAGCCTCTCGTCAAAGGTCTCTTTAAATGTATTAATATTCATCATCATCGTAGTCCAGTTCGTAGTCGTGTGCTTCGCTAAAGTCTTTGAATGAGTCTATAGTTTCAAAGTCATTGTCTTCAACGTCATAATCAATCTCTTTTGATAGATTTAAGTCATCTATCTCAATCTTTTTAATCTTCATCTTGGCTTCACTTAATTTTTTATTCAATTCTTTGTAAAGCTTAACTGCTTTTTCAAATTCATCTATGCTTTCATCTAAACTTAGCTCTTGACTTTGCAATTTCTCAAGAATATCGTCTAAGTTATCTAATGTTTTTTCATAATTTAATGTCATTATTTACCTCCAAAACATGAGCTTTAATACTGCTATTGTATGACTTAATTAATATATCTGAGCCTATCTTTATATTATTAGCATCTTTTATAGTTTTATTATCTAAATCACTTATCAAAAAGTAACCTCTTCTTAAAGTCTTGTAAATATCGTTTATTGTAAGCCTTAGCTTAAACTTTTGTAAATCCTCTGTCATAGCGCTCAGCTTATTGTTCATAGCTTGATTAATATTAACAATTCTCTTGTCAATAGTATTATTCGCTTCGTCTATCCTTTTACTTACGGATGAATAAATTAGCCTTGAAGCGAGCATATCAACTTTTTTCTCCTTCGCATAAATGTACTTATCCATCTCTTTTTTAATTAATATCATAAGATTATTTGTCTTTGAATAAAAATTATCAATTAGAGTTTTAGTGTTTAAACTATTAATCAAATCTCTTTTGTTCTTTAAATTGGCTTCTTCGCTTGAAATATAGTGATTCATTAAAAAACTTATCTGTATTATGCTTTGATCAAGTATATCAGGTAGTTCATAATAATACTTGGATATAATTTCAGCCGCCTCAGATGGCGTTGCGCATCTTTTATCTGCTACAAGGTCAGCTATAAAGCTATCTATCTGGTGACCAACAGCTGTCATAACTGGTATCTTTGATGCGAATATCTTTCTTGCCATGCTCTCGTCATTAAAAACGGCTAGCTCTTCGTAACTGCCCCCGCCTCTTGCAATAAGAATGAGATCAACATCATTCTTTTGGTTGAAATAATCAAGTCCACTATTTATATTAGATACAGCCATATCCCCTTGAACGAAGGAATCATATAGAATTATGTCAATCATATTGGTCCTTCGTCTAAGCACCTTTACTATATCTCTAAAGCCGGCACTTGTTGATGAAGCGATGAGGCCAAGTCTTCTTGGGTACTTTGGTATTTCTTGTTTAAATTCTTCGTCAAAAAGGCCTTCCTTTTCAAGCTTCTCAAGCGTTTTTCTAAACTCTCTCTTGAGCTTACCTATGCCAAGCTCTTCAACGTAATCAACATTGATCTGGTAGGTGCTGTTTTGGTCGTAAGTAGAAATCTTTCCTTTGATAAAGACCTTCATACCATTTTCAAGAGTAATCTCTTCTTCATTCTTATAACAATAGAAGGCGCACTTAATCTTGGAGCTCTCATCCTTAATCAAAAAATATAGATGGCCTGAATTGTTTTTCTTGTAATCAGCAACTTCCCCTTCGACGTATATCTCCTGCAGAAGAAAATCGCTCGCCAAAACGTCCTTTATGTAGTCGTTAAGAGCCGTTACCGTGAATTTATTCATGGTAATAGTTCCTTACGTAATCACCTAGTATAGCGTTAATAAATTTGTATGAGTTATCGTCTGAAAAGTTTTTAGCAATTTCAACTATATCATTGATAATTATTTGATAAGCAATTTCTTCTTCTACATATATTTCAAATATGGCAAGTCTTAGTAGAGCTCTGTCAATATATGAGAGCCTTTCAAGCTTTGCATCTTTAAACGCTTTATTAAGTTCTATATCAATTAGATCGATATTCTCAATAAATTTCTCAAGTCTATTGCTAAGCTTTATTTTATTCTCTTCGCTTATCTCAAGCGCTTCAAAATAACCATCTAAATCCTCTACTGAGCTATATTTATTTAGGTCAAATTGATATATTGCATTCATTAAATTTAATCTAGTCTTGTCGTATGACATATTATCCCTCACTAAAAAGGCAGCTGTGTGCCTAAGTTTTTCTTTAAAAAAACTCCAGCGCAATTACTGGAGTTTAATCAAATTATTTATTAGCCTTTTGTGCTTCCTTAACGCCCTTTACATGAACGTTAACTTGCAAAACATGTATGTCAGTCATCTCTTCAACAGCCGATTTTACACTTGATTGAATATCGTATCCAACCTTGTCGATCTTTGCACCGTATTCGATGTCAACATATATGTCTATTATACAACCTTCTTCACTGCTTTCAATTTTAATTGGTTTATTAAAATTCTTTACTCCTAATAAATCAGTAATGTTCGATCCAATACCTGCTGATAGTGAGCAAACATGTTCTACTTCGCATGTTGCATTGCTAGCTATAGTTGCTATAACATCATCAGATATAGTAATCTTTCCAATATTGTTATTTTCCATATCTTACTCTATTTAGAGTCTTCCTCCTCGTCTTCATCTTCTTCTGGATATTCGAAATAATCATCATCATAATCAAAGTCGTAATCATCATCGAAATCGTAGTCGTAGTCGTCATCATCATAATCTTCGTAGTCATCGCCATAAACATCATCTTCTAAGTAAGAAAGATCTTCGTCAACTTCGAAGATGTAGTCTTCTAAGTCTTCGATAGCTACTTCGTTATCACAAACAACTTCAGCCATTTCATCAAGAATGTCGATGATTTCACTTAAAATCTTTTCTTCTTTACTTTCTTCATTCAAGCCTAAGCCTTCTGCAAGTCCCTTTAAATAAGAAACTCTCTTTGATAGTTCGTACATTTTTCTACCTCCTTAAACTCTAGATAAATATTCTCCACTTCTTGTGTCAATTTTAATTCTATCACCAATATTAACAAATAGTGGTACATTTAATGTAAATCCTGTTTCTACAGTAGCTGGTTTAGTAGCTCCAGTAGTAGTGTTTCCCTTAACACCAGGTTCTGTTTGAGTAACTTCTAGTTCAACAAAGTTAGGTGCTTGTACTGAAAATGCTTTGCCTTTGTAGAATCTTATAACTGCAGTATCATTTTCTCTTAAGAATTGAATAGCTTCGCTAACTTCGTCCTTGTTTAATGGAAGTTGCTCATATGTTTCGTTGTCCATAAAGTAGTAAAGCGCATCATCATTGTAAAGATATTGCATTTCTTTTGTTTCTAATTGTGCGTCATTGAACTTTTCAGTTGGATTGAATGTTAATTCCTTTGTTGCACCGCTTAGTACGCTTCTGATAGTTGCTCTTACGAAAGCAGCACCCTTTCCTGGCTTAACATGTTGAAAGTCCAATACTTGATAAACGTCTCCATCCCATTCGAATGTAGCGCCATTTCTAAAATCACTTGCCGATAACATATATTTCCTCCTAAATTCTAATCTCTAAGACTATTATATCAGTTAATTTGTAATTTAACAAGTATTTTTTTAATAATATCGATATTTTTATAAATAAATATTATCTTTAATAGTTTGACCTAGTCACCTTTATTATTCCTTTGAATGTTTTGCACCTTCTATACATCGTATTAAGCGACTTGAAACAGTCAATATTAGATTCTTTATCTATATCAATAACAGCTCCCATTATGTCGCTTTCACCCTCAATATTTAAGCTGCCATCTATAATTAAAAGACCTCTAAAATAAAAATTTGCTTTTACTCTCACATCGCCATCTATAATCATTATACCCGAGCCGTTAATGTTCGCACACAGTTCCTCACCATCAGCTGTGATTTTGACTATGGCGTTCGCATAATCAAAGTTTCTTGCATCTATCTCCTCTATATCAATAAAGTAATTATTGATTTCGCTCGCAGTAAAGTTTTGCACTTCGTTAGCTTGAATTATTTCTTCACAAAAATCTTTTTTCTCTTTAGTGCTAGGATTGTCTTTGAAAAATATTCTGTTTAGTAATGAATATTTTGTATTTTTAGATATTTTCTTTTTATTAGCTAGTATTTCTTCGTAGTAAATATTAAATGCGTTCTTCGCAGTTGGATCATTAAGTGAGACTACAGCTTTTTGATTTTCAAAAACTGAGTAGTCTTTACCAATGATATCATATATGTCTCCGCCATTTAAGTAAGTCTCTTGTATATCTTTAGTGATTATATTATTAAGCGATTCTTCGTTATAAGCATATTGCTTCATCTTTGACCTATTTGTATACATCGTTCTTTCAATGCTTACGTATTCAAAGAGATAGATTAAAAGAGCTGTTAGTAAAAATATTACCGATAAAACTACTAGACTTGCGCTGCCCTTTTTCATTCTATCACCTCAAGACGCTTTGTGCTAAAAAGCTTTTTATATTCTTTGCCCTTGACTTTAATTTGCATGCTTACAAAGGCATCTTCAGCATTGTAGGCAAAGGAAAGTTCTTCAAGGCCTGATAAAAAGTATGTTACGCCTATAGACTTGCCTCCCGCAACTCTCTTTATTCTATCGCCATCCATATAATAGTCAGATGATTTAAGTTCTCTCGAGCCTTTCTTTTCAAAATGAATGGAGTCATTTTTAACGCTCACTGCATTATATAGAGTAAAGTCATTTTCAATAAATGAAAAGAATAGATTGATGTCGTCTTCCTTCTCTAAGCTTTCTTCATACCTTTGAGTAAAACTAGTAAAGTTTTTGAGTAAGGAGCTTGCTTCGAACAGGACTATTGACAAGAGAAAGAGAGCGATGATTAGCTCAATTAAGGACTCCGCTTTTTTATTTGATGATCTGATATTCTTCATATGTATTTCCTTCTTCATCAATTATATATAGTGTAAATGTATATAAATCTCCAGTATATGCTTCTTTAACGAGATTAAATTTACATTCTTCGCCTAAATTGTCTTTTATCTTATCTGATATGGCATATACATCGTTTGTTTCATCTGATCTAAGTATCTCCATAGCATTACTTGCAAAAGCATCAGCCTTTCTAAGCTTCTTCGTATCTGCCTCAAGTGCCATAAAATTCTTCAAAAAAATAGACAGAAAAAGTATGAAGCAAGAAAGTATAGCAAAGGAAACTACAATATCCATCATTGTAAGTGCTTTTTTATACTTCTTCATACCTAACCTGTCCTCCAACCGCTGCTACTATCACATTATATTTCTTTTTACTCTTATTTGAAACTAGCATAATATTATATGCTCCCTTAAAAGATTTTGTGCCGCCTTCACTTGTGAATAGAAATTTTTCGCTAGACTCAAATTTAAGATGCTCTAGATTGTAAACTTTCTTCATCTCGTTAATATTTGAAACTACAATCTCGTCTCCATCAAGAACTACTTCAACATCAATCATTTGCATGATGGCGCTAAGTCTAGCCTTTTTTATTATTTGAACAACGTTTTTTGCCTCGGCTCTCTCGCTATAATTAGTAAAAGATCTATACGCAAATATAAACATAGATATGATTATAGCTGCCACGCATAAAGAAATGACTGTATCGATGTATGTAAATCCTTTTTTATTCATAATCAATCTCACATATAGATAAATAAAAAGCCATATCATTGTCTCTTATAAATTCGATAGACTCTATCCTTGCCCCTTTAAACTCGTTGCCAATGTAGAAGTATCTAAAGTCAGATGCTCCCTCTAAATCAATTAGAGCTTCTTTGCCATCTTTAATGACTTTTAATTTTGCTTCACTACAGCCAGTAAAATCGATGCTTAAATATTCTTTCTTTATCAAAATATCATTCTTAGGCACTATAATAATATTTTTATTATTATTATCATTGCAAAAGACTATGCTCTTCTCATCTTGATAATAAACGCTTCCCGCCTTTGCTTCCCAAGTGTCCAGCATAGGATTAGTAATTTCACTTTCTAAAACTATGGCTTCTTCATTAGCATCTTCATCTTCTTCATTAAAATCATCAAGGATATCAAAAGGATCTTCTTCATCAAAATCACTATAGCTAATAAAGCTATTAGTCGTAGACATTATGACCTTATTAATGATTTCATCTTTGCTAATGGTTTTCGCATCAGCATCATGTTTTGCTATTTCAATCTTTTTTGCCTTCTTTAGCTGAGTATCGTTCTTATCTTTTGCTAGTGTGAATCTCTTTTTTACTTCGCTATCTGCATAATTTGGCTCTTCTCTATTTATAGGCAGAAAGAGATTCGCTAGTATTAGTAAAACTATGATTAATCCTTTATTTATATATTTTCTCATCTTATAAACCTCATCAAAAGCAATACAAGTAAGGCTAGTATAATGATATCTAAAGCTATGTTTATAATGAGTGATAAGTTTATTTTGCTTTTATATTTCGGTGCAAGTATCTCAAATAAATCTTTTAAGTATAAAATATTATTTACTTCTTCAAATTCTTTTGTCTTAAGTAGGACTAGGACCTTGCCATCAGTATTATTAGCTTGATTCAAAATATAGTTATTAAGCTGATCCTTATCAAGACTATAAAGATTGATATCAAAGTTTGATTTTTCATATGAAGAAGTGATTGCGTCATACTTATAAAGCGCTTCGTCTGTAATGATCTTCATAATATTTTCTTCTTTTAAATTTAAGGATAAGAGATTAATTTTAGCTAAGCTGACAATAAAGTCATCCAAATCACTATCATAATCATTTAGCTTTATAATTAAAGTATCTTTATTTAAGTATTTATTGTCTCTAAACTTCTTAAATAAGTACTTGAGGCTCTCACTTTTATCACTATCATCATAAGTAATTTGCTCAACAATGCTAGTTTTTTTATTATTTAAAAACACATAGGATGAATCGATGTACATAATGTTCTTCATAAGACCTTCTCCTTAAATAGATCAAAGAGCATCAAGATAAAAAATGCAAAGCTTATATATGGAACTAATCTAACTCCACTATCCTTTTTCTTACGCCAATAGTTTTTAGCTAGATTTACAAGTATTGCGCTTAGAGTTGATATTATTATTAATATCAAAATTTTTTCAAAATCAAATATCATAAATAGCAAAATATATAGATCAACGTCACCATCGCCAATGTAGTCAAGGTACTTAGTCTTTAAAATGTGCGAAAGAAATAAAGCTAGGTATATAAGGCCTATCTTTATGTAAGATACACCTTTTAATATAGCTATAGCTGAGACAATTATTATTAAAAAGTAAAAATAAAAACTATTGTACTCGGCTTCTTTTATGTCTTTGTACGAGATGAATAAAAGAAGAAGTGACAGAAGTATATATAAGGCTAAAAGCATTATGAATTAAATTAATGGCCTGTTCCAGTACCTGTTTCGCTGCTCTTCTTTGCTTCAACCTTGTCTGGACTAACGGTTATAACGCCTTGATCGTCATGAGTCACAGTATAAATCCTAGAAGTATTTTCACTTGTAACAGGTATTGATGAAGGAACAGTAACCTTGCTCTTTAAATAACCTTGGCTAAATAATTGATCCGATGTAACCTTATCTTCTTTAGGAAAATCAGTAAAGTATAATAAAGCAACTGAACTGATTTGATCAACATTGGCATTGTGAGCAGTTCTTTCAGCGCTAGTCTTAATCGCTTTGTAGGCAGGTATAGCAACAGCTATAAGTATAGCGACTATCGCTATAGAGATAATTATCTCTACAAAAGTAAATCCTTTTTTCTTCTCAAAGTTCTTCATAATATTTCCTCCTCCTATGAAATAATACTAGTCATCGAGTCATACATCGGCTTAAATACCATTACAAGTATTAGCATAATCACAAGTCCCATGATTATGGTCATGAGTGGCTCGATAGAATTTACAAACTTATCTAGTCTTCTCTTTAAATCTCTTTTGTATAGTGATAGAACATTTTCAATAATTTCAACTAAGTGCTCTGATTCATATCCTGTTATAAGTATGGTTTTGACATCATCTAAAAATATATGGCTAGAGTCAAGAACGTTTTGCAGGGTCTCTCCTTCATTTAGCATCTTAGTCATTCTTTCGAACTCTTTTCTTAAGTATACCAAATCAAAATTTTTTGCAAAGAAATCAAAAATTTCATTAATTTTGCTGCCTGATCTAAGCATGCTAAGCATATAATACAAAATTCTGTAATTTACTCTATATTTATATAAGCCGTTCTTCGATTCGAGTAAATATCTTTGCTTGATATATAAGTATGCATCGTTCTTATTTAGTATCGCGAAAACTATTATTATTATAAATATAGCCGCGATATAGTATATGTAATGATTTTTTATTGAATTGCTAACGACTAGAAGTATTCTTAAGCTATCTGGCATTAAGTTCATGTCGTTATCAAATAAATATGAAAATTGCGGTACTAAGAAGACTATAATCATAATTATAAAGGCAAGTAAAGTCAGCATTAAAAATTTTGGCTTTATCATGATGTTGTTTATGGTGTTCTTATACTCTTCTTGTTCATAAAGATTTTCGCTAATCTCAAGTATTTGTTCTGATAAGTCCTTTGAGTTTTTGCTTGACTTTATATGCTCTGATTTTTCTGCTATCCTAAGGCTTAGTAGCGATAAATTGTCAAGTATATCAAGCTTTGCTAAAATATCTGACAAAGTAAAGCCGTGTTCTATAAGCTCCTTGATTAGTAAATAATAATTCTTAAGTGGATCACTAAGAGCTGATGAATTATTATACATTTGCTCTAAAATTTGTGGCAGGTTATTATTTATCTTTAGATTGAAGGCGATGATTCTAAAAAAGTTTGCAATATGCTTTTTACTTACGCTATTAATCTTAAGCGCACTATATATTTTCGCTGGCCTAAAGTATTTAACGTGCATAAAGTCAATGTCTTTTTCTTTAGTCAGTTGAAAGGCTTCGTAAATGTTTTTAGCTCTTAAGCTTTCTGTCCTTCCATCTTCAAAAGTGATTTCAAATTTCATTGATATCGCCCTCTTTGAACTCGTCATAAGTCTTCTTATCTATAAACTTATTCTCAAGTAAATAATTTATAGAATCTTCAAAGCTAACGTAGTCAGTGAGCTTCTTCATCTCATTATAAATCTCACTTGTAAGCTTTGTATTATTCTTTAATAAAAGGTCTCTGATCTTGTCATTGATAAGCATTATTTCAAAGACAGCAATTCTACCATAGTACTCGCTGTCACTTGTATCATCAGCAAAATCAATATCCTCATACGATGACTTCAAACGCTTTACAAGACGTTGATTGACTATAGCGTTTAATGAGGTAAATAAATACGAAGCCTCTACATCCATCTCTAATAGTCTGTTGATGCTAGTTACGGGGCTCATACTATGTAGAGTCGTAATGATCTTGTGACCAGTTAGAGAAGCTCTTACAGCTATCTGTGCAGATTCTTCGTCTCTTATTTCGCCAATGGCTATGACATCAGGGTCCTGTCTAAGTATGGCCCTAAGTGTATTAGCAAATGTTATGTCCTTGTAGTCATGTATTTCAATTTGATCAATATCGTTAACTCTGTACTCAACAGGATCCTCAACACTTACTATGCTTAGACGCTCCTTGTCTAAGTTGTTAAGCATAGTATACATAGTTGAGTTCTTACCTGAGCCTGTTGGTCCAGTTATTATAGTCATTTGATATTTATATTTAACTATCTTTTTAAATAGTTCTTTTGCCTTGTCTGACAAACCTATATTGTCAATGGTAAACATCTCTTTATTATTTAAAATTCTTATACAGATTTTCTCTCCATAAATAGCCTCGATAAAGGAAACCCTTAGGTCAACATCGCCATGACTAAATCTTCCGTCTTGTGGTGCAAACTTAATTGCAGTATCACAATCGGACTTAATCTTGATTATATTGACAATGTTTTGATAAGAGCTTTTATTGATCTTTTTAAAAAACACAAGTTCGCCATCAATTCTAAGCCTAATCAATATATACTTACCATAAGGTTCAAAGTGTATATCGCTAGCTCTATTATCAATGGCGTAGTCTATGGTATTTTTAATAAATTCTTCAGCTTTACTGCTTTGTATCTCTAGTATGCCTTTATCATCATATAGAGAAGATAATCTATTCATTGGCCTTCCTTCTAATCATATAATTGTATTCAACCTTCTTATCATATGCTAGATAAGCTTCCTTCATAGGTGTATTTATATTGTCTACCTCGTTCATGTCCTCATCATAGATCTTGTTTATGGTGAATCTATCATAAAATTTCGGTCCAAATATCTCTACTTCGTCGCCAATAGAGAACTTATTTCTCTCTTGTACCTTCATCAGCTTTTTGTCTTCGTCATAGTCAAGAACTTTCGCAACGAAATCATATAGTCTGATATATGAAGAATTGTCATAAGTTAATGAGGCTTCCTTCACATCGCCAAAGAAAAAGGCTGTAGTGAAGTCTCTATGACTAACTTTTTCTATCTCTTCTAGATAGATATTATTGTCTCTATTGTAATTATATCTCTCAATATCTTCATAATAATCATCTATAGCTCTTCTATATTGGTTGATGACAGTTGCTACATAATATTCAGACTTTACTCTTCCTTCGATTTTAAATGAATCAACTCCAGCTTCAATAAGCTCTGGAATGTAGTTAATCATGCAAAGGTCTTTTGAATTCATGATGTATGAGCCATTCTCATCCTCTGTTATTTGGAAGTACTCCCCAGGTCTTTTCTCTTCCATAAGATAGTACTTGTATCTACATGGGTGTGCACAGTCGCCCATATTAGCGCTTCTGCCTGTCATGTAGTTTGATAAAAGGCATCTACCTGAGTAGCTCATGCACATTGCCCCATGAACAAAGGTCTCAATCATTATGCTGTCTTTCACTTCATTTTTTATTTCTTTTATTTCATTTAAGCTTAATTCTCTCGCTAAGATAACTCTATCTGCACCAAGGCTCTTCCAAAATTCTACTGTAGCAGTATTTGTGATATTTGCTTGAGTACTTATATGAATCTCTTTACTTGGCGCAAGTGTTTTTACCTTTTGAAATATACCAGGGTCTGAGACTATAAATGCGTCTACACCTGCTTCGTCTAAGCTTTGTATATACTCATCAACACCTTCTAGATCCTTGTTATGTGAAATAACATTAAGTGTTAAGTAAACTTTTTTATCTAAATCATGAGCAAGCTTTGTTGCTTCCTTTATATCATCTAGGCTAAAATTTTTAGAAGCAGTTCTTAAACCTAGCTTGTCTCCAGCTAAGTAAACAGCATCAGCTCCATATTGTATCGCAGTTTTAAACTTTTCTAAGTCTCCTGCTGGTGCTAGTAATTCAACTTTTTTCATCTTACTCCTTCCTTAAAAGCAATAAGCCGTCGTGAACAGTGAGTAGACTCGCTGTAAATCTCTTATCGCTTTTAACATCTTCTATAAATTTTTTTAAATTCTTTATTATTGTTCTATATCTTTTATTATCTTCGTCTTTAGCTACATAGCCTCTGAATAAGATATTGTCAATAACTATGATGGCATTCTTGCTTGTTAAATCGTATACTAAGTTTAAGTACTCTTCATACTGTGATTTGTTAGCATCAATGAAGCAAAAATCAAATTTCTTTTCTTTGTCCATCTTTTTTAATACGCTTATAGCGTCGTCATTGACAGCTTTTATCTTATTATTTTCATCATATTCTTTAAGATTATTTTCTAGTATCTTAAATGTGTCTTCATCTTTTTCAATAGTAAATATATTAGCTCCAGATGCTTTTTGCATAAGCAAAGATGAATAGCCTATGGCGGAACCTATTTCCAATATATTCTTAGGCTTAATCGTTTTTAGTAAAAACTCTAAAAATCTAGCCACATCCTGTGAGACTATAGGAACTCTATTTTCTTCAGCATAGCACACTAAATCTTTAAACTTCTCTCTCTCAGAAGAAAAATCTTCTACATAGCTAAAAACATCTTCATCAATAAACTGACTAATCATTATTACTCTTGTAATCCTTTTTATCATCTAAGAACTTATTATAATCAGAAGAAAAATTATGTGCGCCGTCTGAACCAGGCTTAACTACAAAGTATAAGTAGTCAACATCAGCTGGATGAAGGCTCGCAACGATTGACGCTTCGCCAGGATTGCAAATAGGTGCAGGTGGCAAACCATCGTGTGTGTATGTGTTATATGGCGAATCAACCTTTAAATCTTCATTACTTAAGTTAGGCTTTCTCTCGCCAAGTGCGTATTGAATTGTGGCGCATGATTGAAGCCTGATATTCTTATCAATTCTATTTAAGAATACTTTTGCAATGATAGGTCTTTCTTCTTCAAGCTTTGCTTCTCTCTCTACAATTGATGCTAATGTGATTAGCTTATTTAAGTCATCAACTTCAGAGCTAATCTTGCTGTAAACATTGTTAAAAGCATTAAGCATCATAGTGATGATCTCTTCACTGCTTGAACCCATGGCAATATCATAAGTTGCTGGGAACAAAAAGCCTTCTAATGTATCATTATTAATACTTGATAAAAATTCATATTTTTCTTTGTATTTATCTACATTTTTGCATTCATTTAAAAAGTCTTCGCTAGATACTAAGCCCTTTTCCTCAAGTCTTTGCGCTATACGTGTAAGCTCAAAACCTTCTGGTATGGTAACTTTAACAGTTTCGCCCTTTGGAGCTTCTTCTGCTTCGCCAGCAATTACATTAGCAATTTCTAGCAAAGTCATAGATTTTTTCACCTTGAATGTACCGCTCTTAATGTGCTTTTCAAGGTCATTTTCCTTTAGCACTTCTTTAAAAGCAGTACCATTCCTAATGATTTTCATCTCATAAAGCTCTCTAGCTACATAAGACGCACCGCTACCTTCAGGTATTTCTATAGTATATTCAGTATCATCATTTGGGTCATAAGGCTTATACATCCATGATACACATGAGTTTATCTTCCATATAATTGCAAGAACTATAAGTATTAGTATAGTTATTGTAATTATTCTTCTTTTTTTCATTAAATCACCTTTTTTAATCTTTTATCGTAAATATAATAAATTAATGATCCAAATACTACTACACTTATTGCTTCTCCACCCATGATTCCTAAAACTGTTGTAAAATATGGTATACCTGAGAAATATGACACCCATATTGATACTAAGAAACCATTTAAAACAATTGGTGGTAACATAGCTAAGTATTTAGATTTTGCTTTTCTAGTTAAATATGCTGCGAGTAATGTAACTAAACTTCCGCATATAATATCTATCATGCCATAGCCCGACATAAATGATAAAAAGATGTTTGAGACTAAACATCCTACGAATAGTCCAGGCACTGCAGCTGCCTCCATTAGTGGAAGAACTGTAAGTCCTTCTGCTAGTCTTAATTGTATTGGTCCAAATGTCAATTGTTGGAACGGTAATACTGTTTGTAATAGTATTAGTATTGTGTATAGTGTGGCTATTGCTGCCGCTTTTGTAATTGTCTTTGTACTTGTTTTTGTGTTCATTTCATTGCTCCCTTGTTGAAAATTTATGTAAATGAGTAAACCTATAAGCCGTGTTCTGTATTAGATGGTTATCTATCTAGTTTTAGTGTTACCACTAAAATCAAGCAACTTACCTTACAGGAGGTTACGAGCAGCAACCTTTGATCCTTGTTTGTTTTGCTCCGAATGGGGTTTACATGTCACCTTTAGTCGCCTAAAAGTAGGTAGTCTCTTACACTGCCTTTCCACCCTTACCAATATGGCGGTTTATTTCTGTTGCACTATCCTTGAAGTCACCTTCACTGGACGTTATCCAGCATTCTGCTCTATGGAGCACGGACTTTCCTCATGCCTAAGCACGCAACCATCTGGTTTACTCATTACAAATTTAATTATACTACAAAATCTATAAAATTTCTATAATATTTCAATATTATCAGTAAAAGAAGAGAAATTTTTTATGATTTCCGCGTCTTCAAAATCTTTCTTGATAAGCTCTTCCATGATATTAACGAAAGCACTTTCACTGCTGTTGTGGTCTTGCATAATTAAGTTAATCTTTGCGTTTCTTAGTGCTTGTACATCGTGGTAGCCTAGGTCTGATGTTATAAGAGTATCTGGTCTTTCCTCAAGAACATTGTCTAAGAAGTCCTTACCGCTGCCATTTAATATCATTATTCTAGTGTTCTTATCATTGTTTTTATATACTTGAACGTACTTTGCCATGTTTATAGTTTTGATTCTATTAGCTAAGCTCACTAGATCCATATCGTTAAGATCACCGGCTATACCATAACCTAAGTCATCATCTACTTTGATGGCGAAGTCTGTATTGATTAAGCCTAATTTATCTTCATAAAATTTATAAAAGCCTGTTCTTTGTATATCAAAAGAAGTGTGTGCGCTGTAGTAGACTATGTCATGCTTAATCATATGCTTGATGAGCTTTGAGCTCGCGCTCATATCAATCTCTTTTATGCCCTTAAAAATTAAAGGATGATGCGTTATGACCATATCCACATCATCCAGTTCATTAATATTATCATATAAGAGATCAACGCTTAAATAAATTTTATTAATATCTTCTTTATCTGCATCTATAATCAATCCTGAATTGTCCCAAGTCTCTGCGTGTTCCTTTGGGAAGATGCTTTCGATTGCACTAATAATTTTATCTTTTTTCATTGATCTTCTCCATGTATTGTAAAATTTTATTTAATTCTTCTTCTAGTTCCTTATACTTCATCAGATTTTTTTCTTTATTAATCTTTTGAAGTATAGTCTTTATGTTTTTTATTTCATTGTCATAATAAGTATTTAAGTAAGAAATATCATTTCTATCAAAGTTTACAGGGAATTTATAATCGGTGACATTAGTCTTTTTATTCTTTATCTCAAATAGTCTGTAGTACTTGTCCTTCTCAATGAATAGGCGCTCCTTTTCTATAAAGAAGTCATTCTCCATAAAATACTTTCTTATGTTTGAGCCTTCGCCCATAGCTTGCAGGATGATATGCTTAAAGCTTCTTACTTTATCAATGCTCTCATTTAGTATACTTATTATAGTCTCTTCGCCCATGCCAGCAATTAAAAGCGTGTCATAAGCGCTTGTGTCAATGCCCGAAAGTCCATCGCTCACAATGAATTTAACTTTGTCCTTGTACTTTTCTCCTGAAAGAAGCAGCTTTGCCTTTTCAAGTGATTTTTCACTGATATCACTCTCTATGACTTTGACTATGGTATTTGAGTCTAAAAGCATCTTAGCGATGTAGCCGTGATCACAGCCAACATCGACTAAGGATGATCCTTCTTTAACTGATTTTGCTATCTCAGTAAGTCTAAAAGAATAATTCATTATAGTTCAAGGAAGTCTCTAAGCTTTTTAGATCTGCTTGGATGTTTAAGCTTTCTTAGTGCCTTTGCCTCAATTTGTCTTATTCTTTCTCTTGTAACGTCAAAGGCTTGGCCAACTTCTTCAAGCGTTCTTGTCCTGCCATCGTCAAGGCCAAATCTTAAAGCTAGAACTTTTCTTTCTCTATCCGTTAGTGTATCTAAAACTGAAATCAATTGCTCTCTAAGCATAGTGTTTGTAGCTGCATCAGATGGTGAAAGTATTTCTTCATCTGGAATAAAGTCGCCTAAGTGTGAATCTTCTTCTTCGCCTATAGGTGTTTCAAGTGAAACTGGCTCTTGAGCTATCTTTTGAACTTCTCTTACCTTTTCTACATCCATATTCATAAGCTCTGCAACTTCTTCTGGAAGTGGGTCTCTACCTAGTTCTTGGACTAGTTGTCTTTGTGCTCTAACAAGTTTATTTATAGTTTCTACCATGTGAACTGGTATTCTAATTGTTCTTGCTTGGTCTGCAATTGCTCTAGTGATAGCTTGTCTAATCCACCATGTAGCGTAAGTACTAAACTTAAATCCTTTTTTATGTTCGAATTTGTCAACAGCCTTTATTAAGCCCATGTTGCCCTCTTGGATTAAATCCAAAAATTGCATACCTCTACCCACATATCTTTTGGCAATACTTACTACTAGTCTAAGGTTTGCTTCAGCTAGTTGATCTTTAGCTCTCTGATCTCCTGCTTCAATCCTCTTAGCTAGTTCTACCTCTTCTTCATAAGTTAATAGTGGTATACGTCCTATCTCTTTAAGATACATTCTAACAGGGTCATCAGTTATAACAACCTTGTTCTTTCCTTTTTCTCTAATAGCTTCAAGTTTATCTTCTTTACTTAATTCTTCCTCAAAAGATCTTAATTCATCTAAATCAATATCTTCGTCTTCATCATCAGAAACAATATCAAGATCCTTTTCTAAATCTATCTCATCGTCATCTGAGTTTTTTGAGTCGACAATAGTAATTTGCACGGCATCTAAGGCATCGTAGAAAGATAGAATCTCATCTTCACTAAGATCATATTTATCCAAGCCATCTTCAATATCTTTATATTCGATAAAGCCCTTTTGTCTGCTAGCATCGATTAGATTATACATAGCTTGTCTTTTTTCTTCACTGACTTCTTCTTCTATTATCTTTATTGCCTCTTCATTTAAATTATCTTCTTGAATATTATTCGTCTTAGCATTCTTTTCTTTCTTCATAAGAACACTTCCCTTCATCATTCATTATCTTTTTGCTTTTTAATTAATTTTAAAAGCTCCATCGCATCACTTTTGCCATCATTAATTTGGCTCAATAAATCGCTTACGTAATCCTTTGATTTTAGCTTCTCTCTTTTTTCTAATAATTCTTCGAGATTCATGTAAGTAGATTCTTCTGATTTCTTTCTAATACTATCAATCTCTAAAAGCGCATTTTCTTTATCGGCTAAATCAAAGTCATCAAGCTCTATCTCGCCATTGCCCTCGTATTTGGACTTAAGTAGTGGCATATTAACTTTAAACACTTTACTGTAGTTATCTATAGAAATTTCCTTATTAATATATTTAAAATATTTAATATCTGCAAGAGCATATATTAAAAGATTCTCATCGATAATTTCTATATCTAACTTTTTAATTCTTGGTACCTCTGGTACAGTGTATTTTTCTTTATAATTGTTAACGTACTTTGTTTTTGAAACTTGATTTGTTAATAGTCTCTTGTCTATAGAGTAGACCCTTGAAATGTAGTCTATGTAAATCTCTCTTTCAATCTTATCGTTTATCTTTGATAATAAATCTGATAGTTCATTGATAAGCTGAAGAAGGCTTTCAGGATCGTTAACGTCATAAAGCTCCATAAGCTCTGAAACTTCGTACTCTACAGAATTTTTTGCTTCATTTATCTTTGCTGTAAAACCAGCAAGACCATACTTCTTAATATAATCATCTGGATCAAGGCCCTCTGGTAGTTCAACTACATTTGCCTTAGCGTCTATTGACCTTAGTATCTCAATCGCCTTGTGTGTTGCGTTTTTACCTGCCTTATCACCATCGTAGCAGATATAAATCTTCTTTGCGTTTCTTTTAAGTAGATTAGCTTGGTTTATGGTGAAGGCAGTTCCAAGATTGGCAACAGCGTAATTAACACCCGCTTGATAAAGACTCATTACATCAATGTTTCCTTCTACCAATAGTATTTTATCTCTATCAGCTTCTTTTTTATATATATTGTAGCCAAATAATAATTCTCTCTTCTTAAAAACGATATTTTCGCTAGTGTTTAAGTACTTAGGCATACTATTATCCAAGCTTCTTGCGCTAAAACCAAGAACGTGGTTATGTGAGTCCACTATAGGAAAAACTAATCTGTTTCTAAAAGTGTCATATGAACTGTCTTTTCCTTCTTTTCTCTTCGCAAGGCCTGCCCTAATTATGAAGTTTTCGTCATAACCCTTGCTTAGCAAATAGTCTTTAAGCGCTGTCCACTCGTTAGGCGCGTAGCCTAATTGATATTTTAAAACAGTGTCTTTATTTAACTTCCTCTTCATCAAATAATCAATAGCAATCTTTGACTTTAGTATTTGATTTTGGAAGAAGTCAAGAGCTGTTTTATTAATATCATAAAATTTCTCTATGAGATCATTTTCAGTTTTTTTTTAGCTGTTGCTTCTTGAAGCGTTATATTTGCTCTATCTGCAAGGTACTCAACTGCTTCTTGGAAAGAGTAGTTTTTATACTTTTCTATAAAAGTAATAACGTCGCCCGCTTCACCGCAGCCAAAGCACTTGTAGTAACCGTCCTTGCTATTAACGTGGAAGGATGGAGCCTTTTCTTTATGAAATGGGCACAGACCAGTATAAGATGCGCCTTTTTTCTCAAGTTTAATATTTTCTCCAATCACATCTTCAATATTATTAAATTCTTTAATTTTATCAATGACTGCTGCATTAATTACTTTCATAGTATAACCTCATTTTTCCACGTTTGTGGTACATATATCTTGTTAAATTCGTTTATTGCATATATATCAGACATACCCGCGATGTAATCACATATTTGTTGATTAAGACTTGCATCTATCTCTTTAATATTATCAGGTAATTTTTCAGGATGCTCTACATAATAATCATATAACATTGATATTATGTTTTTCGCCTTATCATGTTCTTTGGTAGTTATTGGATTAAAGTAAACTTCCTTAAACATGAAAGCTCTTAAAGCCTCCATTGCTTCGCCAATCTCCTTCGACATGGCTATGTGATTTTGTCCGTAGCTTTCATTTAATATGTCTGTGATTAAGGTATTTATTCTCTTTGAGTGAGAATCTCCTAATATTTCTATCAAATCTTTTGGTATATCCTTTTCTGATAATATACCCGCTCTGATGGCATCGTCTATATCATGATTGATATAAGCAATCCTATCTGCGAACTTTACTAACTTTCCTTCAAGAGTAAAGGCTTCATTTTGTCCGCTATGATTAAGTATACCATCTCTAACCTCTTCACAAAGATTTAGACCGAAGCGACCATTTCTCTTTTCAAGTACATCAACAACTCTTAAACTTTGTTTATAGTGCTTGAATCCGCCAAAGTCCTTACATTTTTCATTTAATGCGCTCTCACCAGCGTGACCAAATGGTGTGTGTCCTAAGTCGTGACCTAAGGATATGGCCTCAACCAAATCTTCATTTAGTCTTAAGGCTCTGGCTATAGTTCTAGCTATCTGGCTTACTTCTAGTGTATGAGTAAGTCTAGTCCTAAAGTGGTCACCTTGTGGCGCTAAAAATACTTGTGTCTTGTGTTTAAGCCTCCTAAACGCTTTTGAGTGAAGTATTCTGTCTCTATCTCTTTGAAAGTCAGTTCTTATAGTACACTTTTCTTCTTCAATCTTTCTTCCCTTTGTATCTGAGCATCTGCAAGCGTATTCTGACAGGTAGGAATTTTGAAATGCTTCATAATTTTCTCTAAAATTAGTCATTCATCTCACCAAAATCTCTATTTAAACTTTCGATTATTATCGACGCGGTTTCTTCTATAGCTTTATTTGTAACATCAATTACTTGGCAGCCAATCTTACCCATTATTTCCTTAGAATATAAAAGCTCTTCGTTGATTCTGTCTGTACAAGCGTAGTTACCTATGTCTTCTATACCTAAGGATCTCATCCTTTCAATTCTGATTTCGTTTATCTTTCTATCAGATGCAATGAGGCCGAATATCCTTCTCTTATCCTTTTCAAAAAGAAATTCGCTCGGCTCTATCTCCGGAAGTAGTGGTACGTTAGCTACTTTGTAATTTTTATTTGCTAAATACATAGAAAGCGGTGTCTTGGACGTTCTTGATATGCCTAGCAAAACAACATCCGCTAAGATAATTCCTCTAGGGTCCTTACCGTCATCGTACTTAACAGCAAATTCTATTGCAGAGACTTTATCGAAGTACTCTTGATCGAGCCTTCTAATTAATCCTGCTTCTCTAATAGGTGCTTGATGCAATACTGATTCGATGGAATCCAAAACTTTGCTCATTACATTAACTGTAGGTATATTGTATTTTTTACCTAAGCTTTCAATGTATTGGGCATGTTCTTCAAGCACTGTAGTAAATATAACTACAGATGGAACAAGTTTTGCCTTTTCAAAGACATTGAAGATCTTGTCCTTGCTATCGACGTATGGAAACCTTTTGATCTCATAAGCATCTGGCGAGAATTGCTTGATACATGATCTAGCAATCTTACCAGCTGTTTCACCTATTGAGTCTGAAATTACAAATATAGTTATATCGTTCAATTAAATCTCCTCTATTTCTTTAAAATCTAATACGGAGTTAAATTCAGCAAGAATTAGTGATATAAGTGAAAGTCTGTTGTTCTTTATAAGCTTGTTATCAACTAAAACCATAGTTGTGTCTAAGAACTTATCTATACTGTCTTTATAAGTAGCTAGCACTTTTATCGCATCAACTATATCCATGTCTTTGATATTTTCATCTTTTGCTTTTAATTCAGTATATAGATTAAATAATTCTCTTTCGCTCTCTTCCATAATATCTTGATTAGGCTCAACTTTTTCGAATTCTTTACCCTTAGATATTTGATATATTCTTCTAAAAGCAGCTACTGCATCCTCAAAGTCTTCGCTATCTTTAATGCCGTCTAACTTAGATAGAATTTGTTTGATGCTTAGTAAATTTAAGTCTTTATGTTTATTAATAACCGCTCTGATTAAGTTTGCATCGTATTTACTGTCTTGTAATATACCTACAAATCTTGTTTCTATATAGTCTAGCACAGTCTTTTTAACTTCATCGTAATCAAACTTTAGTTCATTTATTTTAACATAATTATACAATGTTTCTTCTACAAGCGAATCGATAGATATGTCTAAAGACTTTTCTAATACTATATTAATAATACCCAAACTTGCTCTTCTTATACCAAATGGGTCTTGTGAGCCACTTGGTTTTGTACCAATTGCGAATAGTCCTGATATAGTATCAAGTTTATCTGCCATTGCAAGTACAACGCCTGCTGTAGTTGTTGGTAGTGAATCTTGAGCAAATCTTGGTAGATAGTGTTCGTAAATTGCTTCTTGAACGCCTATAGGCTCGCCTGATAGATTGGCATAAATCTTGCCCATAACGCCTTGTAGTTCAGTAAATTCAACCACAAGTTTAGTAGCAAGGTCTGCCTTTGAAAGATAGGCTGCTCTCTTAGTAGTTTCTAGCGTTTCATCTCCAACGTTTAAGTCATCACATATCTTTTCTGCTAGTTTAATATTCCTTAATGTTTTATCATATAGTGTTCCCAACTTATCCTGGAAGACTATAGTTTTTAAATCATTAACATATTCTTCAAGATCTTTCTTTCTGTCTTCATTGAAGAAGAACTTTGCGTCTTCAAGTCTAGCGGCAAGTACTTTTTCATTACCTTTTCTAACTATGTCTAGATATTTATCGTCACCATTTCTAACAGTAATGAAGTGATTCATAAGTCTGTTCTTTGAATCAACTACTGGGAAGTATCTTAAGTGATCTTTCATAGGTGTTATAACTACTTCATCAGGTAGTTCTAAGTATTGATCCTTGATTGTTCCAAGTAGAGGAGTAGGATACTCAACTAAGTTAGTAACTTGATCTATAATAGCCTCATCATCTTGTAAGCTTCCACCAACTGACTTAGCTAGTCTTTCTGATTCAAGTCTAATCTTAGCTTTTCTCTCTTCATTGTCAACGATTACATAATTATCTTCCATAAGCTTCATATAGTCATGAGCATCAGGTATTTCTATATCCTTTTTAGATAAAAATCTGTGACCATTAGTCAGATTAGAAACTCTTATATTTTCTAAATTAAATTTAACTACTTTTTCATTATAAAGAGATACTATCCATCTAATTGGTCTAGCAAATCTAAGATCTCTTCCGCCCCATTTCATTGATTTAGGGAAAACTATCTTTCTAATAATGCTTTCTGCATTAGCTTCAATAAGCTCAGTAAAGCTTAGGCTCTTGTGTTCAATAGAAGCAAAAACATATTCTGTTCCGCCCATGTCTTTATAAAAGATGTCGTCAAGGCTTAAGCCCTTTGACTTTAAAAATCCTTGAAGCGCCTTACTTGGATTGCCATCTTGGTCAAAGCTTATTGCCTTTGATGGTCCCTTTATCTCTTCTTTTTCTATGCTTTCGTTTTCAATAATATTGTCAACTATAGTAGTGATTCTTCTAGGCGTTGTATATACGTTCACTTCGAAGTCTTCGTATGAGTTTTCACTTAATAATTTTTCAAAAGCATTTTTAAATTGTTCTATAGCTAATTTTGAGTAGCTAGCAGGTAATTCTTCCATACCTACTTCTAATAAGTATCTATTTGCCATCGTTAAAACCTACTTTCTTAGTAAAAGGAAATCCCATCTCTTCCCTTTGTTCTACATATTTACTTGCGATAAGCTTAGCTAAGCTCCTTACCTTAAGTATATAGTTTGCTCTTTGTGAAACGGATATAGCTCCTAGTGCATCAAGCACGTTAAATGTGTGTGAGCACTTAAGTACATAGTCATAAGCTGGAAGTATTAGTCCTTCCTCGATAACTCTCTTGCACTCAGACTCATATCTTTCAAACATCTCTTGAAGTAAGTCTTTGTCAGCTAATTCAAAGCTATATACAGAGTGTTCGTACTCAGCCTTTTTAAATATGTCGCCATAAGTAAAGTGCTCGTTCCATTGAATATCGTAAACATTGTCAACGTCTTGTAAATACATGGCTATTCTTTCAAGTCCGTAAGTTAATTCAGAGGATTCTAAATCTAGATTAAGTCCACCAACTTGTTGGAAATATGTGAATTGAGTTATTTCCATACCGTCAAGCCAAACTTCCCAGCCTAGTCCCCAAGCTCCTAGTGTAGGCGATTCCCAGTTGTCTTCAACGAATCTTATATCGTGCTTCAATGGGTCTATGCCTATAGCTTTTAAGCTGTCTAGGTATAAGTCTTGTACATCATATGGCGATGGTTTTAGAATTACTTGTAATTGATGGTGTTGATAAACTCTATTTGGGTTTTCACCATATCTTGCGTCCGCTGGTCTTCTAGATGGTTCTACGTAAACAACCCTCCATGGTTCAGGTCCAAGCGACCTAAGAAAAGTATGTGGATTCATAGTTCCAGCGCCTTTTTCAACGTCGTAAGGCTCCATAACTAAGCAGCCTTTGTCCTTCCAATAGTTTAGTAGATTCATCATTAAATCTTGAAAATACATTTTGTCCTCCTCAATATTTGACTTTAAGAGTCTTAAATTCATCTTTATCAAATATATATAAAATATAATTTATAAATAATCTTTTTAAATTTACTATAGATTTTTCATCGCAGTCTATATATATTAAGTCTGTAAATTTGCTGTTCAATAAGTGCTTCATAAAGCTAATGTCTTTTATGCATATGGCCTTGTTTGAGTAAGCTTTATCTCTCGGTATAATCACGCCATCTTCATAATTAAAACTGTAGCTATTAAGCCCATCCTTTATTTGTATCCTAGGAAAATAGCCTAGTATGTATATAAGTTTCAAAATAAAGGCCAGTATTATTAGCTCTGCTTTTTCTGGATATATGTCCATAATGTTTAGCATAGTTAGTATCATGCTGTAGATGTACTCGTCGCCTTCTTGTGTATTAAGAACTGTCACAAGCAGCTCTGATAAAAAGGCAAAATCATGTAGCTTTTTCATATCTGTATCTAAAAGCTTTGGTGCATATAAAACTTTTGAGTCATTCACCATGAATATCTCTTTATATTGCGATAGAGCAAATTCTGATTCAGTAAATACAAAAGAGCTCCTCGCAACATTATCTCTTAAATCATATGCGCTTCTTACGTAAGCCTTGATACGTCCTAATTCTACTGTATATATCTCAAGTATCTTACCGTTCTTCTGATCACTTTTGCTTGCAATTACTATGCCTCTAAACTTTTCGGATTTACTTGTATCCAAAGAATTTCACCTTGTCTTCATTCTTTCTCCAGTTTTTGGCAACCTTTACATTTAGGCTAAGATTAATATCCGTGTCAAGCATTTCCTTAATATCCTTTTTAGCGGCAAGTCTAATCTTTTTAATCATAGAAGCGTCCTTGCCAATGACTATGCCCTTATGACTTTCTCTTTCGCAGTATATAATTGCTTCGATATTTACCTTGTCATCAAGTTCTTCGTATTTAATAATTTCAACGTTTATGCCATGAGGTATTTCTTCAGATAAGTACAATAGGCACTTTTGTCTAATTACCTCTGAGACTATAAACTTCATCGGCTTATCAGTTAAATACTCGCCGTCGTAGTACATTGGTCCCGGTTTTAATGTGTTTTTTATCTCATCTAATAATTTATCTAAGTTCTCATCATTAGCAGCACTTATTGGCACAGTAATAGCTTTCAAATTGCGCGCATTTATCTCTGCAATGATTTCATCTAAGTATGATTCCTTTTTATCAATCTTATTTATGGCGATGACGACATCCTTATTTGAGCTCGTAACTATGTCCATTAGCTCTTTTTCTCCAGCCTTAAATGGCACAGAGCCATCTATAATATATAGTATCATATCAGCATTTTCTATTGCTGATCTCATTGCCTTATCCATGTAGTCTCCAAGCTTATTTCTAGCGATTTGATAGCCAGGTGTATCCATGAAGATGATTTGCGCATCGTCATCTGTATATATAAAGTTGATTATATCTCTGGTAGTTTGTGGTTTATCTGAAATTATCGATATATTAAATTTAACTAATTTATTTAGTAGCGTTGATTTACCAGCATTTGGCCTGCCTACAACAGCTACATAGCCTGATTTGAATTCCATCGTCTCACCTCTATTTATCATCTAATGAAAAAGATGCTGGAAGCAGATCTTTTATATTATATACTTTGTAATCGCCCGTGTTTCTTGCAACAATTATCTTGGCATCTTTCGTAAACTCACTAATAAATTGTCTGCACGCCCCACACGGGAATGGATATGAATCAGGATTAACTATAGCAATCTTATTTATCTTTCTTGAATCACCATTCGTAATGGCATTTGCTATAGCGCTTTGCTCAGCACAAATTGTTAAGCCATAAGAAGCATTCTCAATATTTACGCCATTATAAACACTGCCGTCGTCCATCTCAACGGCTGCAGCAACTTTATATTTTGAATAAACTGAGTATGATCTATCTAAAACGCTTAAGGCTGATTCAACTAGTTCTTTATATTCCATATCATCCCTCGAATCTTTATTATACAATAAATTAGTGATAAATTCAATACTTAACGCGTGATTTTAAGCTCATCAAGTATTTCTCTTTGTCTTTCTTCCATAATGACTCTGTCTTCGTCCTCGATGTGGTCGTATCCAAGTAAGTGCAGTATACTGTGAGTGAAGAGAAACATGATTTCTCTTTCAAGGCTGTGAGCATATTCCTTTGCTTGCTCCTGGGCTACTTCATATGAGATAACTACATCACCTAAGAGAGTCTCATCAGATGAAAAATCTTCTATAAGAGGAAAAGATAAAACGTCAGTCACTTTATCAATATTTCTATACTCTCTATTTAAATCCTTTATCTCGTCCTTCGATACATAAGTAAGACCTACCTCGTAGTGATCTTCAAGACCTTCCATCTTTAAAGCAAGTGAAGCGATGCTTTTCATAGTATCTTCGTAAGAAGCCTCTATTGGATAATTATTTTCGTTATTTATCACTATGTCCATCTTTTTCTTCTCTCTCTTTACTTTCTTTATCAAGCTTTTTGCTCTCATATGCATTATATGCTTCGATAATTCTTTGAACAAGTATGTTTCTAACAACGTCTGTTTGAGTAAGTTCGATAAAGCTAATGCCATTTATATTTCTTAAGATGTGGCTGGCAGCAATTAGACCTGACTTCTTTCCCTTAGGTAAATCCCTTTGAGTAATGTCGCCAGTAACTATAACCTTAGAGTTAAAGCCCATCCTAGTCAAGAACATCTTCATTTGCTCTTCAGTAGTGTTTTGCGCTTCATCAAGAATTATGAAGGCCTTATCCAAAGTTCTTCCTCTCATGTAAGCAAGTGGAGCGACCTCGATAAGTCCTCTCTCAGCATTCTTTTCATATTGCTCCTTGCCCATAATTTCATATAAGGCGTCATAAACTGGCCTTAGATATGGATCTACCTTTTCCTTTAGGTCGCCCGGCAAAAAACCAAGGTTTTCGCCTGCTTCCACAGCTGGCCTTGTTAATATAATCTTAGATACTTCTTTATTTTTGAATGCATTAACCGCCATGGCGATGGCAAGATAAGTCTTACCAGTACCTGCAGGTCCTATACCAAAGGTAATTCCTGACTTTCTAATCATATCAACATATCTTTTTTGGCCAATAGTCTTTGGTCTAATGGTTTTGCCCTCGCTAGTAATTGCAACTACGTCCTTTTGTATATCATATAATTGATGTTCTTTGGATTTTTTCACTAGATTGATGGAGTAGTATATGTCCTCTTTACTAAGTGATTTTTGTGTGTCGATAAGGCTTGATAAGGCTTTTATAAGTCTCTCAGTCATAGCCTCTTTCTCTTCGTCACATGAAGCTATCACAATCTTATCAGATTTGATATCAAGCTTCACATCTAGTTCTTTTTCAATTATTTTGATATTTGTATCTAAATTACCAGCCAATGCTTCTTGCTTATTGCTGTCAAAATTAAGTTCTCTACTCATTAATCCTCCTTAAGGCAAGTGGTTTGTCTAAAATTTCTTTTATTACTATAGATCTAGCTAAATTTTCCTTTGTAAAAATAATACCATCGATCTCTTCACTTTCAATTTCATTAAAAGCGCTATTTTCTGCTGCAATTATTTCATTATTTTCTTCTCTAAGTTTTTCTTCTTTTTCTGCTTTATAATCACGAAGCCTATCTTTAATATCTCTAGAAAGGTATTCATCAAGCTTTTTGCTCTTTTCAGAAAAGTAGTCATCAGCTCTTTCTTTGTAATCATCCCTGATTGCTTCGTCATAATGCTTTTCTAAATTGCCTATCTTTTTTACCTTTTCACGTTTTTTATTTTCTCTATCATTTGCTTTATTAGCATCTTTCATCGTTCTAGTGTAAATTTCATCAAGCTTTTTATTTAAAGTATCATTCTGTTTTTTCTTCTTATTAGCTTCATTTACAGTAGTAATGATAGACGATATTAGCATAAATAAAAACGCTAATACAAATAATCCATCCATAGTATCCTACTTATCTAGCTTTTGTGTGTCAGATATGGACTTTCTCATATCAGTATCTGAGTTAATATTATTCATCTTGTAATAATCCATAACTCCTAAGTTACCGTTCTTTAGTGCTTCAGCTATAGCTAGAGGAACTTCTCTTTCAGCTTCAACAACTTTTGACTTCATCTTTTGAACTTCAGCCTTCATTTCTTGTTCGCTAGCAACGGCCATAGCACGTCTTTCTTCTGCCTTAGCTTGAGCTATCTTCTTATCAGCGTCTGCTTGATCCATAAGTAGTTTAGCTCCGATGTTTCTACCAACGTCGATATCAGCTATATCTATAGAAAGTATTTCAAATGCTGTTCCTGAATCAAGACCTTTTTTAAGAACTGTCTTTGAAATGCTATCAGGATTTTCAAGCACGGCCTTATGTGTATCCGCGCTACCAACTGTAGTTACTATACCTTCACCTACTCTTGCGATGATAGTTTCTTCACCAGCACCACCAACTAATCTCTCGATATTTGCTCTAACAGTTACTCTTGCTTTTACAACGACTTCGATACCGTTCATAGCAACCGCGGATATGGAAGGAGTTTCTATAACCTTAGGGTTTACGCTTACTTGAACAGCTTCAAGCACATTACGACCAGCTAGGTCAATAGCTGCTGCTCTAGTAAAGTCTAGTGGTATATCAGCTCTTTGTGCTGCGATAAGTGCGTCAACAAGTGTATCTACATTACCACCAGCTAGGTAGTGAGCTTCTAGTTCGTTAACCTTTATATCAAGTCCAGCCTTTGTAGCCTTAATCATTGGATTGATAATCTTGCTTGGAGCAACTCTTCTAAGTCTCATACCTGTAAGTGTAGCCATGCTAACCTTAACTCCTGAGAAGAATGCTGTTATCCATAAACCTATTGGCACAAATGAAAAGAACATACTTAAGACTATAATCCCAAGTATTACAAAAATTAATTTTCCTGATAATAAAGCATTAATAAAACCTGCTAAAAACATAATTACTTAACCTCCCTGTCAACTATTAGATATCTTCCTTTAACTGCTATAACCTTTAGATTGAGACCATTGTCTAGGTAACCATCGTAGCTTATAGCGTTATATTTGACTCCATCAATCAAAACAAAACCTGTTGGTCCTAAAGAGCTGATTGATTTCGCCTTACTTCCTACGAGCTTTTCTAGCTCATTTACTTCTTCTTTATTCTCTTTTAAATTTGATTCGGTGCTTAAAACAAGATGAGTTAATCCCTTTAATGAGTAACCCTTACTAAGCATGTACTTAAGAAAACCTATATTGCAATTTATCAATATAAATACAGTCATTAAGCCATATCTATAGTCAGTAAAAGCTAAAACTACAGATGTGAAATATGCTAGTAAGCCAAGTACACCTGTTATAGTGAAGCCAGGAATAAATATTTCCAAAACTACAAAAATACAAGCAAATATGAATAATCCGAGTGGATAAAAATTATTTGTTTGACATACAATTCTAGATCCAAACAAAAGAAAATGTGTTAAGAAAAATAAACTTATGTAAGCACTTTGCTTCTTCTTTATTAAAGCAAGACTTAAAAAGAGCGTGCCTATGATTACTAACAAAAATGCCGCTATATCGGCCAATAAAAAAACATCTGTATTTGCCACTAAAAATAAATTTTGCATTAAATCACCACCTAAGTATATTTACCCAAAACACACATCTTTAATCAAAAAAATCAAGGCTGACCACTATGACCAGCCTTTGCTTTTTATAAATCTTCTGATTTTTCTACGTTCTTAATCTCTTTTCTAGATGCTTTGTCTCTGAATGCCCACTTAGCTATCTCCATATTGCATCCTTGATTTATTTCGATTACATAAACATCTTCTTTAATTTGAACAATCTTACCTAAGATACCGCCAATAGTTACGATTTGATCACCAACTTTAAGTGAGTCTCTTAGTTCTTGTAACTTTTGTGCTTGTTTCTTTTGTGGTCTGATTAAAAAGAAGTATGCGAATGCACCAAATAATACGAATGGAATTATCATGCTAAGTAATGATCCGCTTGCGTTTGCTTGTTGAGCTCCTGCTAAAAAATTTAATATCATCATATAACCTCCCTATATTGTTAATAATATTATACACTATATTACTTTAAATATCCATATTTTTTATAAAATTCGTGTTTATACTCTAAGAAATAATCGCCTAAAATTGATTCTCTAATATTCTTCATCATCTTTAATAAGAAAGTTAAATTATGAATAGTAGCTAATCTGTAAGCAAGTATCTCGTCAACATTGAAAAGATGTCTTAAATAAGCTCTTGAGTAGTGACTACAAGTGTAGCAATCGCACTCAGGGTCTGGCTTAGTGAAGTCTTCCTTGTACTTAGCGTTCTTTATTACAAGTCTGCCGTGTGATGTCATAAGCGTTCCATTTCTCGAGATTCTCGTTGGTAGAACGCAGTCTGCCATGTCTATACCTCTTTCAACTGACTCAAATAAATATAATGGCGTACCTACGCCCATATTGTATCTTGGTTTATCTTCAGGCATATAGTCAGTTACATGGTCTAAGACTTCATTCATCAAATCAACTGGCTCACCTACTGAGAGGCCGCCAACAGCATAACCAGGTAAGTCGATAGAGCAAATCTCTTTCGCATGCTCTTCACGAAGGTCCTTGTAAAGACCGCCTTGAATAATGCCGAATAGATTTTGATTCTCTCTATCGGTCCAAGCGTCCTTACATCTTTCAAGCCATCTAGTCGTTCTGTGCATTGAATTTATAATGTATTCTCTAGACGCAGGATAAGGAGCGCACTCGTCAAAGGCCATCATGATGTCGCTACCAAGCTTTGTTTGTATCTCAATTGATTTCTCTGGAGATATAAATAACTTTGAGCCATCTATATGTGAGCGAAACTCAACTCCTTCTTCACTTATCTTTCTCATGCCGCCCAAGCTAAAGACTTGAAATCCGCCGCTATCAGTTAATATAGGCTTATCCCAGTTCATAAACTTGTGAAGTCCACCTGCTTTGTGAACTATGTCTTCGCCAGGTCTTAAATGCAAGTGATATGTGTTCGAAAGAATGATTTGAGCGCCTAAGTCCTTAAGCTCATCAGGCGTCATGGTCTTAACCGTTGCTCTCGTTCCTACCGGCATGAAGATAGGCGTCTCAACAACGCCATGCTTTAGCTTCATTAGACCAGCTCTTGCTTTAGTTTTACTATCTGTTTTAATTAATTCAAATTCCATATTATCTATCCAATATAAACATTGCATCGCCAAAGCTGAAGAATCTGTATCTTTCTTTAACAGCTTCTGCATATGCGTTAAGTATCATTTCTTTTGACGCAAAGGCGCTTACTAGCATAATTAGCGTTGACTCTGGTAAGTGGAAGTTCGTGATTAGTGCGTCAACTGCCTTATATTCAAAGCCTGGATATATGAATATATCAGTCCATCCGTGGCTTGCCTTAATCTCGTCCTTTGCAGCTATCGTTTCAAGCGTTCTAACTGTAGTAGTTCCAACAGCTATAACTCTTCTGCCTTCTTTTTTCGCCTTGTTTATGGTCTCGCTCGCTTCCTCAGAAAGGTTATAGAACTCACTGTGCATCTTGTGTTTCTCAACATCAGTGACCTTAACAGGTCTAAATGTTCCAAGACCAACGTGAAGTGTTAGATAAACTATCTTTACACCCTTATCTTCTAGCTCTTTTAATAGCTCTTTAGTAAAGTGTAAACCCGCTGTTGGTGCGGCTGCTGAACCAAGGTTCTTTGCGTAAACAGTTTGGTATCTGTCCTTGTCTTCAAGTCTTTCCTTGATATATGGTGGAAGAGGCATCTCGCCAAGTTCATTTAATATCTCTAGGAAAATTCCATCGTATTTAAATTTTATATATCTGACGCCATCGTCATCAATATCGACAACTTCAGCTCTAAGAAGACCGTGACCAAATTCAATTTCACTGCCTATCTTCATCTTCTTGCCTGGCTTAACAAGCGTCTTCCAAGTGTCTTCTTCTGTTTGTGAAATTAGAAGAACTTCTATCTTTTCTTCTTTTCCAGGCCTATTGCCAAAGAGTCTTGCAGGTATTACCTTGCTATCGTTTGCAACTAGCACGTCTCCTTCATGAAGAAGGTTTATTATGTCATGAAAAATCATGTGTTCGACCTTGCCAGTTTTTCTGTCCAAGACCATAAGTCTTGATTCATCTCTTTTATCTATAGGGTGCTGTGCAATTAGCTCCTCAGGTAGATCATAGTAAAAATCTTTAGTTTCCATTACTTATTTCAGCTCCGTCATAGTAGAATTTTAGTATTTCATCATATTTTAGTCCGGCCTTAGCCATGTTGTTTGCGCCCCATTGGCTTAGTCCAACACCGTGGCCCCAGCCGTGACCAGCTATCTTAATCTTTGCATCAGCGCTTATAGCTGGGCATGGGCTAGCTTTTTCACTAGTTTCACTACTTATAAATATAGCTACGCCATCTTCAAATAAAACAGTTACTTCGCCATCACTATCGTTCTCTGGCGCTTGCGTAGCAGCGCTTACTCCGCTCGCCTCAATTGTATACATACTGCTCTTAAATTTATTTGCACCGATAGCGTTCTTAAATTTATTGTTATCGACAAGCACTTCTTTAGCGCCGTCCATTATAGCAACAGTCTTAACTCTCTTGCTATTGTTATTTTCTTTTACATAAATTTGATTAATCGAATTTAAATTAATGCCTTGCTTTTTAAGTCCATTGATTAAATCGTTTGCATTAATTTGAAAATTCCAATTATAATTTGGCTCATTTATGGAATATTTATCTTCTTTTGAGATTAAATACTTATACTTAGCGCCCCAAACATCGTTAGCGTCTGCAGTATATCCACCGTTTGATGATGAATAAGTCGCGTTAACAACCTTGCCTTCAGACAATAAGATTTGTCCTCTAGTTTCATCGACCGCTTTTCTCACATTGTCTCTTTCAGCGTCAAAACCGCCATAAACTTGGCTAGATACGGTATCATATAGGTCAAAAGACTTATCCTTATTTCTTGTAACGCTACAAACCGCATAAGATCTAGCAGCTACCGCTTGTGCCTTAAGTGCTTCGTATGAGAAAGTGCTTGGCATCTCTCTTGGAACGACGCCATAAAGGTACTCTTCAAGTCCGACATTGTTAATAGCAGCCAATTGCTTATCAACTGTATCAAATGTTAAGTAGCCTCTGTATCTTTTATTATTTATCTTTATAGGACTCGAACTAGGAGATTGAATCTTCATAGACTTGTTTGTTGCCAAGCTTGATAAATAATTACCTAAAGAGTCATAAATATCATAATTTTGTCCATTTAATTTTAAAACAATATTCTTTTCAAAGCTTTGGAATAGGCTTAAGTTAGAGTACATATCTCTCACTTCAAAACCATCGTCACTGTATAGTTTTAATTCATTCATGTTTTGCGCGCTTATACCAAGCTTTACATCAACATTACTTATATGCTCATATCCAGTCTCTGCTTTAGCACTGTTTATAGAAAATGCTAACAAAAATATTGTCAATATAATTAATATTTTATTCTTCATAGTTCTCTCCTTCGTTATACTTGTAGCCCATGTGATCATAAGCAAGTTTGGTTGCTACTCTGCCTCTTGGCGTTCTCGCAATAAAACCAAGCTGAATTAGATATGGCTCGTAAACATCTTCTATCGTAGTTCTTTCTTCGTTCGATGATGCTGCAAGCGTATCTAAGCCGACTGGCCTGCCACCATAAGTATTTATCATAACATCAAGTATCTTTCTGTCAGTTTTGTCAAGGCCATAGTGATCTATTTCTAGTATATCTAGGCCTTTTTTAGCAATCTTGCCACTTATAGAACCATCTTCAAGCACTAAAGAGTAGTCTCTAACCCTCTTTAGTAGCCTATTGGCAATTCTTGGAGTGCCTCTTGATCTTCTAGCTATCTCTCTTGCACCTGCATCATCAATTTCTACATCCAAAATGCCCGCAGATCTCGTAACTATCTCACAAAGTGAGTCTTCATCGTATAAGTCAAGATTTAATATAACACCAAATCTATCTCTCAGTGGCGATGAGAGTAACCCTGCTCTTGTAGTTGCGCCTATTAGCGTAAATCTTGAAAGGTCTATCCTAACCGACCTTGCCGATGGGCCCTTGCCTATGATTAAGTCTAGTGAATAGTCCTCCATGGCTGGATATAGGATTTCTTCTACTGAACGCGATATTCTATGTATCTCGTCAATGAATAATACATCGTCATCTTTTAAATTTGTTAGTACTGAGGCCAAATCGCCTGGTCTTTCAATCGCAGGACCTGAGGTTATCTTGATATTAACACCCATTTCATTCGCAATGATGTTTGCAAGAGTAGTTTTACCAAGTCCTGGTGGTCCATATAAAAGAACGTGGTCAAGTGGCTCTCCCCTCATCTTCGCAGCGTTAACAAAGATTTTAAGCTTTTCCTTAACGCTGTCTTGACCAATATAGTCGTTAAACCACTTTGGTCTGAGTGAATTGTCAAAATTTTCTTCACCTGACCTCAAATCAGTTGTTATTAATCTATCTTCTTCCACTTAAACACCTACTTTGAAAGCCTTTTCAATAGCTCTTTAATTAAATCTTCTACTTCCATAGTCTCGTCTAAACCTTTGGCAATGCTTGTGATTTCGTATTTGTTGTAACCAAGTGAAGTAAGCGCTTCTATAGCTTCGTTTAGGTTGCTGCCAACACTTACAACATTTGCAAGGTCTTCAAATTCGCTTCCCTTGCTAACTTTGTCCTTAAGCTCAAGAATAATTCTTTGAGCAGTTTTCTTACCTATGCCAGGCGCCTTCATCAAGGCTTTTTCATCATTTGTGACAATGGCCTTTTGTAGATCCACTACCTTTTGTTCAGACAAAATGCCTATGGCAGTCTTTGGTCCAACGCCATTAACTGTTGTAATCAGATTAAAAAAGTCGACTTCGTATCTATTGGCAAAGCCATATAGACTCATGTCATCTTCTCTAACTACTAAATTCATATAAATTTTCACTTCGCCGTCGTAGATATCGCTCTCCATAGTTTCTTTCGATGTAAACACCTTATAAGCAATGTTGTTTACTAATAAAACTATGTAGTCTTTCTTCTTATCTACGACCTCACCTATCATATACTCAAACATATTTACCTCAATAAAAATTGATCTTTAAAATTAATACTTGCGCTATGAGTTAGAGCAACTGCTAAAGCGTCGGCAACGTCGTCAGGCTTTGGAACCTTTTCTAAGTGAAGAAAAGTTTTAACCATCTCTTGCATTTGCTTTTTCTCAGCCCTACCATAACCAGTAACAGCTTGTTTAATTTGAAGTGGAGTGTACTCATATGTAGCAAGATTCTTGTGCTTTAAGCAAAGAAGCGTAACTCCTCTTGCCTCAGCAACTTGTATAACTGTTTTTTGATTTTTAAAATAAAAGAGTTCTTCTATAGCTGCTTCATCTGGGTCGTACTTGTCGATTATAGCTCCAAGCTCAAAGTAAATCTTCTCAAGTCTTTTATCTAAACTAAGGTCCTTGTGCGTCGTGATTGCGTCGTAGAACACATCGCGAGCCTTGTTGCCGTCATAATCAATGATGCCCACACCTACTATAGCGATGCCTGGGTCTATACCTAAAATTCTCATTTTGCCTCCTACTTCTCCATTATAATTTATATTATACTACAAAAGAGGCATAAGTTCAAGCACTTGATGCGTTTTTATGTGACGCCGATTTTGATAAAGACGAAAATCGTTTCTCACGAACTTAAGTTAATAAAAAATGCTTAGCAAGAGAGGCTCCACTAAGCAATTAAAAATTATTATATCAAAATATTAATTTTTTAATTAAACACATAACAATACCCTTCTTAGTATTTGTTCATAAGAAGGGTATTGTTATGTTATGTTATGTTATTTTATTTGTTTTATTTATTTCTTCTCTCTAAAATCATATCCGCATTTTGAGCAGAAGTTTTCGCCATTATATTCAGCACCGCAATTTGGACAGAATTTTATATCATCTTCATTATTCATTATATCTTCTTCATTATAATTATCTTCTTCTACTTCCGCTTCTTCGACATATTCTTCATCATTAAATTTCTCTTCAACAATATTCTTGCTTTTATCATCTTTAATAGCTTTCTTATTTTCCTTTTTCTTCAATATAAAGAATATTATTAAGGCGATGATAATGATAACAATTAGTATTATAAGAATCAAAACCGTTTTATTTTCAAATAAATCTTCTAACTTATCTAAGAAACCTTCTCTTTCAATAAAAATGAAAGAATTCAAATTATTCATCTCTTCAATTTTTGGTTCTCTAAGTCTATTTGTTACATTAGACAGTAAATCCTTTTCAGCTTCAAAGTCTTCTAAATGCGTATTTGCTATTACAGTTTTTTTAGAAATAAAAGCTAAAGTTCTATATAGTAGAAGTATTGCTTCATCTCTATTTACTATCTCATCAGCATTAAAATCTTCACCTTCGTTAGATATTAGACCACACTTCAGAGCAAGTTCAACATTTCTTTCTATAGATTTAAACTTGTCAAAATCAGAAAAACTTTTCGCTTCACTTAAATCTTCATCTTCTAAATCAAAACCATTAAGCTTTAAAACTTCTGTTAAAGCATAAATTAGCTGAGCTCTTTTTACTTTTTCATTTGGATAAAAACTGTTTCCTTCATGATTAAATAATTTATGCTTTATCGCAGACTTTATATATATATTATCTAATTCATTTACATCATCAAGTTTTATATCCTTATCATCATCATAGCCGCCAAGCAAAAATCCTACAGCTCTAGCAAGCTCGCCTTTAGTCAATGGCTGATCTAAATCTAAACTATCAGATGCTTCGCTTAATATCTTTGATGACAATACGTTCTTAAAAGCTATAGATTTAAATCCATCCAAACCTAAATCTTCTAAATTTGAAGACTCATAATTTTCAAATTTTATTGGGCCATAGTGATTTGTATATACTATACAATACTTAGGATCACTATTCATAAGATAATATAGCGTTGGAACTTTACTTATATATTTTTCTTCATTAAATTCATTAAAATTAATAGTTAAATTTATAGGTAATGTTGTTCTCTTTTTTGAAAGCGGAGTTATAAAAACATTGTTATCAAACTTTTCTATAGCAAAAACCGTATTTTTTTCTTTTAGTTTATTGATATCATCCTTAGTTAAAATTACATTTATATCTAATCCGTCTAAGTAGAAATTATAAATTATATCGTCTTCAAGTTCATCTTTAAAACTAAAAATATATCTACCCGCCTCGTTTGGCTTCATTTTTATTTGAACTACTGGTTTATATTTATTAAAATCTTTGATGTCTAACTTTGATAAATAATTTTGTAAATTTACCACATCTTCTATGTCAATTTTTTGGCTTTCATAAAAGTCTTGATTAAACTCTATCGCCCCATTTAGATTGTAAGATAACTTAGTCTGTATAAAGTTATTAAAAACTTGAATCAATTCATCTTGTCTACTACTTAAAAGGCCTATCTCTATTGTATATTCATTTTCTTTTAGAATAGAATCGATATATGAAATAAGTTCTTGTGATGAATTTTTCTTTGAAGCTTCTTCATAATCAAAGCCCGACAAAAAATCTGGCTGCAAACTATGACCCAAAGCATCTTCAGCTTGTTCAAATGTAAATGGTTCTCCTTTAATGTAGATAGGAAATAATTTATTTTCTCCATCAACGTTTTTTCTTTCAACAAGTATATACTTAGAACGCATTTCTCCATAGTATAAAGAATTTACTCTTATAATTGCATAATTATATAAAGACTGAATATCTGATAAAACTACTCCACGACCAAAATCAAGATAGTATTCTGTTGAAATTGCAGTTATAGAAAATTTATCATCCTTTACCTTCACACTTATAAAATCTCCATACTCTGCTTCATTAAGCTTCTGGCCAAAAAATAGTTTAGTAATGTCATTTAAAAATTCTATATTATATAGTTCTTCAAAATCCCATGATATATAATTCTTAACAAAATTAGAAAGTTTCTCCTTATAATCTTTTGAAAGTATTATTGATTGTGCTCCAAATTCTTCACTTTCATAAAGAAAGCTTGTACTAAGCCAGTCTGCAATAGCTGAACTATTTATAACTCCTAATTTTCCATCTAATGTTGCTCCTAAAAAAGCAATTTTCTCAAACTCGTCCTTGCTTACATTCTTAAAAAAATCAGATTTTTCATATAAATACTCACTTGAAAATATCTTTTTAATTTCTTCAAGATTTCTCTTTGTTGTTTTATTCTCTTGTTCTGAAATATATTTCGTTGGATCTATTGCATAAGAATCTTCTGGATAACTCATTAGATTTGCCATATCGATAGAATTTACTTTATCTTCTGTATATTCCATGCCTACCGATTTGCCATTCTCATATTTATATAAACTGTCAGCGGTACTGTAATTAGATTGATCATACACTTGATTAGGTATTGTACCATCTGTGTGGTTATAATAGTAAAATTTATTTTCAATATATGCTCCATTACACTTTGAAGTCCATATGGAATTATGCGGCTCATCAAAAAAATTATCTTTTACTATCTTATTGATAGAATCACCATTACATGCATACAAAACTGTTTTTGCTTTCCCAGAACATAATATAATTGTTGGATTATTTAAATCTTTTGTAAAATGAATCTTAACTTTATATATAAATTTATCATCAGCTGGTTCGTCATTTCTTCCGTACCACTCGGTAGAATCATACGTTCCATTTTTAATTTCTTTATACACGTAATTCTTATTTATGTCTTCTATTGCCTTTTTTATTCCTACATAGTCCGCTACTCCGGTTAATTTTTTAAGCTGTTCAACACTGCACTCTGAAGAATAAAAAGGGTCACCAGCTTTATTCCCTAGTTTTTCTTTTTGTGGAGCGGCTGCAGCGTTTATTATATTCAATTGTGTAATTGATAAGGCAATTATTAAAACTATTAGTATAAACTTTTTCATATCTTCCTCCTTGAAGCTTTAAAACTAGATAAAGTATAGCTTAAGTCATTAAACTATACTTTATCTTCTTAGTGTCAAATCTTTTTGTAACCCCAATTCCTAATCATGTCGTCAATTTCTGAATCAGAAATATAGTCATACATGCTCACTCTTTTAAAGCTACACTTCATTGAATCACCATCGGTCTCAAAATTTGACAGTTCATATACAAAATACATAGTTTTGTAATTTTGATCTTCAAAATAATCTTCCAAATAATTAACTTTTTCTACTATTAATATGGAAAAACTATTATCAATAGATCCACCAATATAATTTTGTATTTCCTCCTCATTCATCTTGTGCTGAAAAACCCCATATCTTTTTATATCTAAATTTTGGCGACCGCTTACTTCGTATGCCATATCGTCATTTATCTTGACATTAATTTTTGATAAAAGATCTTTTCTAACATCTGTATAATCATTTACTATCTCTTTAAGTCCACTAACTGTATACTCTTTTTCTATAATATCATTATCAAAAACAATATTGAAGTTCTCTGAACTAAGTTTGCATCTTGCGATGACTGTGTCACCATTTTTTAGTTTATTGTTTTTATTAAAACTAATATCAGAAATCTGTATACTATCTTTTATAAAATCTGCCATCATTATATCTTTTACATCTAGAAGTCTTACATCACCAAATTTTTCTGCAATAGCACTTGCATAACCATCGTAACCTTCGACAGTAATGTTAATGCCTATGTCCGAAGTTGAGACTACAGCATCTGGTTTTTTGTTATAAGCAATTCTTTTGTAGATAAAATATGATGCTATAAGTAATATAATGAAAGCAAGGCTTGAAAAGATTAATATTTTGCTTTTCTTAGATAGTTTTACATTCTTTTCAACATCTTCCTCATTACTTTCTTCATAATAAATCATATCCCCATCATCAGTATCGTCGTTTTCATCTTCAATATAGTAAATCACTTCTTCATCAAAATTGTCATCATATTGATTATTATCATAATTAGAATCTTTTCCCATATTTACTCCTTTTACATAAATATGTTTTATTCATTATCATCTTCAAAATTTTCTTCAACAAGATCACTTTCTACTTTTACATTTCTTTGAACGACTCTTTGTTTTTGTTCGGGATTTTCTCGAATAGAACCTTTTTCTTCAACTGGTCTTTTATTTATAATTTTAACCTTTTTATATGCTTTATTATAAATAGTAGTGGCTCCTATTATCAATAAAACAAAAGAAATGATAAACAAAATAACTCCAAAAGTCGGATTATAGTTGGCTATATTTAGTTTCATTAGCTCTGTCTTAAACATAGTCATATAATATGAATCAGAAGATGAGTAACCGTCTGACATAAGCCTTGTGTAATCAGCCGAAGCAACTAATGATGATATCTTTAGAAGTTTAGAAAGTAGAATCGAGCTTATTATAAAGCTTAAGCTTGCACCAGCAAATATAATGTTTGAAAATGTAAGAATATTTTTACCTTCAGTTGATTTTTTAATTAAGCTAACTATAAATACTATTACAAATATTATTGAAAGTGTTAACATTATTATCCCAGAGACTTTTATAAGGGCTACTGCTTTAAGAGCCTTTGTTAAATCTGACATAAAATTGTTGATTCCACCAGTTATCCCGTCTATCATGCCTAGCATTTTTTGGAAGTAATTTGAACCTCCACCTTCAACTAAGCTTATAGCAAAAGCTTTAATAGGTAGAACTATAGTTTGAATACCAGCACAAATCAATGTTATTAAATAAAATACGTATCCTACTATTGCTCCGATTGAACTATAAAATAATATTTTATCCATAATATTATTCTTCTTATATATTATATTTCTTTCCATAAATAACCTCTTTTCTCATTTATCAATATAATACAAATAATTCTAGTATATTTTAATATTTATCAATATAGTCTGAAGAGTCAAAATGATCCCAGTATAATCTCATTTCTTCCTTATCAAGATGATGGATACCTTCATTTGCTTGCCATCCACCATTAATGAAAAATCCAGTTTGACCATACACTGAATAAGATTTTTCTACACTTAAAGTCTGAGTTATGAACTCATAATAACCATATTGTTCAGAGAAAAATTGTGAACTTTTATCACTAGCTAATATGGTTCTATTTGTCAATTTATATTTATTTCCGCCTAAACTTTCTATATAAGTATAAACATCAACATTATACTTTCTACCATAGCTATCTGTAGCTATAGAAGGTCCATACCAAGAGCCAACAAGAATATCTTCAGTGCTTTCAACATAATACTCATCTATTAGTTGTTTATCTTCTGGAACCACAGATTTGTACTCTAATTCTTTCTTCTTTTTCTCTTCTGCCCATCTTATTTCATCTTCACGTGTAGCAACCCTTTTTGTTGACTTTTTTTGTACAATATAATTATTATTATATGTGTTTGCATCAACTAATTGAACAGGCTCTCTATAAACTTTTAAACCATATTGTGACTTACCTGTTAATTTGTATTGCTCGAAATCATCAAGTATTACATCAATAAGTTCTTCAACTGTTTCAAATCTCTTTTCTTCTCCATTAACTATCATCCTATAAGTTACTATATTTATTTCATAATCTGTTATAACTGGATCGATAGTATCATAGTAATAAACAACCCTGTAGTTCTTATTGAATCTCACATCGTCGCCTATACATACTGCTCTGTAATCATTTGAGTATTCTACTTTCTTGCCAAAAGCTTCTGCTATAGCTCTAAGTGGAACAAAAGTTCTTTGATCTTTTATTTCAGCTGGAGCATCTAATTTAACTTTTTTGCCATTAACCAGCATAGTTTTCGATCCAATTGTAAGTTCTACTATTGATTTGCCATCACTCATAGTTACTTTTTTTGTTTTAGCATCCCATTTGACATCAAAACCCAATTCTTCTGCAATGAACCTAATTGGTACATATGTTCTGCTATTTTTAATATAAGGCGCAACATCACTAAAAACTATGTGATCGTTAACAATAATACCATTTAATGGTATGTCCCTCTTCTGATGCCTTTTAGCAAGAGCATCTGCTGGCATTAACAGCATAATTATTGCCAGTGTCAAAGTTAAAATTTTCCTAAAATTCTTTTTCATAATAAAGCCTCCCTTATTTTTTATTGCTTTACTTTATTATAATTCAAAAAAAAAAAAAAATACAAGCTTTTTTATAAATTTTATTATACTTCGTTAAAATAAAATCATATAATAAACTGAGTTCATTTGAGAGAGAAAAAAAGTAAATCAAGAAAGATTAAAAAATACATAAGTTAATAAAAAAACTTAGCAAGACGGCTCTCACTAAGCAATTAAAAAAGCCACCTAATAAGGCGGCTTCAATGATATTTAATTTATTCTACCATTCACCAACTCTTAAGCCAGCTTCAGATAATACTTTTGTAATGTTTGTATCATCTTCAACTTCAACTCTTAAGATTACTTTAAGTAGTCCCATAACCTTAGCACTTGTTACAACCATACTTAAGATATTGATTTTTTGATCTCTTATAATTCCAGCAAGTCTTGAGATTTGTCCTGGCATATCAAATATGTGAACAACTATTCTCTTGCCTTTGTTAATGCCGAATACTTCACTGAAAGCATCAAATATAGCCTTGTGTGTTAGTATACCAGCAAAATTATCTTGCTCATCAAAAACAGCTAAAAATGGTATAGATAGCTTTCCAAGCGCATATGATGCTTGCTCGATATTTGATGTGATAGATATCTTTTCGTATCTTTGTTCATTAAAATCAGAAACTAATTTTTGTAAAAACTTATCTTTATCTGTGCAAGACCATTCATAATAAGTTCTAAATATTGTTTCTTTGTGTAAAATACCGATTAGCTTATCACCATCAACAACTGGCAAACTCAAAAAGTCTCCTTCTTCAAACTTTTTGATAGCTTCAGCTATAGTTTCGCTTGATTTTACTGTTGTAAGTTTTTCCTTAGGAATCATATAGTTCCTTACGTACATAATACTACCCCCTATCTGTATCTTTTTAAAACTCTTTCATTTAATCCGTTCCAATATGCATCTGTATACAAATTGGTACATGTATTTAAAATAAATTTAAATGTTTCTTTATAAATAATCTTTAAATCTTCTTTAGGAATCATGATGCTTGCAGGATTAATTCCATCTTTGTCAAGCTCTAATTGCCTATCTACATATTTGTTCAAGGAATAAGTTTTGTCTTTGATCACTTTGTTTGAGAATTCATAGACAGTAGCTAGAACTTTTCCCCTCTTTTTCTCTTCTTTTATTAATTCACTTCTTAGTCTCTTCTTAAAATTCCTTACGTCTCTGTTTGCGTTCTTGAATTGAAACAAATACTTTTTATTTGCCAAATCGCTGCTCTTGTAAAACTTAAGCGCTTCTTTTTCTAAAGCGTTTGCTAACTTAGCGTTGTTGAAGCCTTGGATATATCCATCTAGGTAGATGTAGAGCTCCAATCTATTGATGTCTTCGTGTATTTGCAAGGACAATGATCTGGATATGCAGTGAGCATCTGATCTGTAGGCTATGGCTTTTGCAATTTTATTTCTTAGTATACCCATTGAAACATACTTTGGAAATATATTTTGCACGCCCATGTTGATATCGTAGAAGCTCATTAAGGATTTAAGCGAATCTATGTCACCTCTATAAAGAAAATTGCGTTTTAATCCAACACAGATATGAGATTTAGAAATCTCAACTTGCATTTTCTTACCTCCATTAATCTTATTTCAATTATACTACATTTTCGAGTGAAAATATATTAAGAAAAAATAATTAAGTTATGTCGAAAATTTAACAATTAACATAGGCTTGATGTGTACTTGATTAAAAACTTTTAATTTTCTTCTACTCATTTAATAAATTTTGATATTCTTCAAAAAATTTATAATTATTAAGGCTTATATAAATTTTTTCTATAGTAGAGTCATTATTTTGAAGATATGACTTTATTGCGCTAATGGCAATTTTACTCGCTTCTTTAATGTCCATGGCAAAGGCACCACATGAAATTGCTGGTATGGCGATCGTTTTGATCTTGTGCTCATCAGCAAGGCTTAGTAAATTAATGTAAGTCTTTTCTAAAAGCTTATTCTTTTTCTTATTTGAGTCCATAGGGCCAACTACATGTATGATGTAATCATTTTTAAGCTTGTGCGCCCGTGTAATTTTGGCTCCGCTTGTGTATGTGCCAGCGAGTTTCACTGTGTCATCTAAAAGATCTTCGCCATCATTTTGGTGTATAAGTCCATCTAACCCGCCACCTCCTAATAAGGAGTTGTTTGCAGGATTCACTATGCATTCTACATCTAGATCAAATATATCTTTATAAATTGCTTCTACTTCGCAGGAATTAATTATCATACAAGCTTAACAAGTTCAACTACTGTTTTAAAAGCTTTTTCCATTGATTGTATTGAAGCGTACTCATATCTTCCGTGGTAGTTCATACCGCCTGTGAAGATGTTTGGACAAGGAAGACCCATAAATGAAAGTCTTGCGCCATCTGTACCGCCTCTTACTTGTGTAACCATCGGCTCAACGCCTGCATTTATCATTGCTTTTTTAGCTAATTCAACTATTTCTAGTCTTGGTTCTATCTTTTCATACATATTGTAATAAGAGTCTTTGATGTCTAGTTCCATGGCTTCATTATATTTATAGTTAATGTAGTCTTGAGCGTCTTTCATTAAGCACTTCTTTGATGCAAAGCCTTCTTTAGTGAAATCTCTGATGATGTAGTGCATTTGTGTTTCTTCTACTGAGCCCTTTATACTTGTTAATAGTATAAAACCTTCGTAGCCTTCTGTATACTCTGGTCTTTCGTTAACTGGAAGCATGGCGTTATACTCCATAGCTACTAATTGCGAGTTAATCATCTTGTTCTTTGCTGAACCTGGATGAACGTTTCTACCCTTTATAGTAATCTTAGCAGATGCTGCGTTGAAGTTTTCGTATTCGATTTCTCCAAGTGGTCCGCCGTCAATAGTGAAGGCGTAATCTGCACCAAATTTCTTAACGTCAAATAAATCTGCACCTCTACCAATTTCTTCGTCTGGTGTAAAAGCAATTCTAATCTTGCCGTGCTTTATATCTGGATTTTTGATGAAGTATTCCATTGCTGTAACGATTTCAGCAACACCTGCCTTATCGTCAGCGCCTAATAATGTAGTTCCATCAGTTACTATTAGGTCGTCGCCAACATAATCATTTAGCTCAGGGAAGTCATTTGGGCTTAGGATGATATTTTCTTCTTCATTAAGAACTATGTCTTTACCATCGTATTTTTCAACGATTCTTGGATTAACATTCTCCCCGCTCATATCAGGTGAAGTATCCATGTGCGCTATAAGGCCTAGTACGTCCTTCTCTTCATCTGTATTTGCTGGAAGTGTTGCATATAGATAAGCGTGTTCATCTAATTCAACATCTTCCAAGCCTAATTCAATAAGTTCATCTCTTAATTTTTTTGCAAAATCCATAATCTTCGGACTGCTTGGGCAATTTGGAGACTCCTCATCTGATTTAGTATCAATCTTTGCGTATTTAATAAAACGATCTACTAAGATATCTTTCATAAAATCACTCCTTTATTGATTCTTACCCATTTAAGCAAAAAAATAACAAGCAAAACGCCTGTTATTGTATATTTCAAATATTATTATTTGTACTTCTCTTCTAGTTCAAGAAGTGCCTTCTTTATATCGTTACCATCAGAATAATTATAATAACCAGCTTCATTCATCATAACGACTCTGTGACAAGGTATAATTATAACTATAGTGTTGCCTCTGCATGTTGCGCCAACGCCACGCGAATATGTTTTCTTGCCAAGCTTAAGTGCAATGTCGCCATATGTACATCTTTCTCCATAGCCTATGTTTTTGATTTCTTTCAAAGCTCTCTCTTGGAACTCTTTTGCCTTCACTCTTATAGGTATGTCGAAGTCTTTTCTCTCGCCTTTAAAGTACTCATCAAGCTGTTTAACGGTTCTATCTATAATCTCGTTCTTCTCTTTTTTGCTACCATATATGCCTTGATGGCCAAAGCGTAAGTATACGAGCGCATCCTCTTCAGCAGCTGCAGTCATCTCGCCAAGAGGTGTTTCAAAATGATGTATGTAATATGTTTTATTTTTATCGAAATAGTTCGTTATCATCTAATCATCTCCTGAGTACAATTATATTACATTATATATACCCTGTCAATATCTAATAATTAAAACTAGATAAATTTATTAATTTTATTTGCAAAAGTAAATAGTATCTTAATTATACCTTGCTACTTAAGTGTAAATATACTTATAGGCATAAAATAAGGCGAGTATTATGATATGCACCCACAAACCCGGACAAAATAACCGCGTTTATTACACGGCTTGTAA